>JAVBVJ010000092.1:0-13907 GCA_031554355.1 Oscillospiraceae bacterium | reverse complement strand
CGCATTTCCCGCTGTCGGGGAAATGCGCAAAAAAATAACACACCTACGGTGTGCTACACGGCGGCAGTATTCTCGTAAGGTTTTATTGGCAAACGAAACCGGAGCGCGCTGCGCCGGGCCGAATGCCGCTATTCGGTTTTTAGGGGATTGCCACCATTTCCAATACCGACATCACACACCGCTCCTTTCGAGAGAACAGATTCAAAACTGTGCCTATTTTAGCAGGATTCCGCGGAAAAAGCAAGCGAATCCACCCGCGCGGCGACCGACAAAATTGTGGTCTTTTCGGCGGCGACATGCTATAATTTTGGAAAGAAGGTGGTGCCATGCTGCAAAGAAAATCGCTGGTCGTCTTTTCGTTCTCGCATATGACGGTGGACTTCGCCTGTTTTTTTGTGCTGATGGGCGGCTTTTACCGTGACGTCGCGGATCTCGGCATCATCTCCGTCGGCTTTCTGATCTACAACTTTGTTGCGTTTGCGCTGCAGGTGCCGATCGGCTATCTGGCCGACCGGTCGCGGGTGCACGTGACGTGGTTCGCGGTCACCGGCTGCGCGCTGATTGCGGTCGCGGTGCCGGTGCCGGGTCTGCCGTGGGTCCGCCTCGCGCTCTGCGCGTTCGGCAACGCGCTGTTTCACATCGGCGGCGGCGTCGACTCGCTGGTACACGCGGGCGGGAAATTCGCGCGCAGCGGCATCTTTATCGCGTTCGGCGCCATCGGCGTCACGCTCGGAACGCTGGTCGGCAAAAACAGCTGGATTTCGGCGTGGGTCGTCGCCGCGCTGCTGCTGGTCTGTGTCGCGCTGCTGCTCGTTTTCTGCCGCGCGGACGCGTCGAAAAGGGCCGTATTTTCGATGAAACCGGCAATGATCGGCGGCGACGAGGCCGTCATCTTCATCTGTATGGCGTCGATTCTGATCCGCGCCGTCGTCGGCGCCTACACGCCCGCCCCGTGGCGGACGACGGTTCCGCTTATTCTGCTCTCGACGGCGGCGGTTTTTCTCGGCAAATTTCTGGGTGGCATTCTGGCCGACCGCCTCGCTCCCGGCCCGGTCACGGTGGTATCGCTGCTGCTCAGTGCGCCGCTGCTCGTCTTTTTCAGCCACAATGTGTTGCTGTGTTGTCTCGGGCTGCTGCTGTTCAACGTCACGACCGCCGTGACGCTGTGCCTGATTGTCGCGAAGCTGCCGGACAACCCCGGCCTCGGCTTCGGGCTGACGACGTTCGCGCTGTTCGTCGGCACCGCGCTCAGCTTCTTTTGGGTGATGCCCGAGCCGGTGCGAAAACCGCTGATCCTGTGCCTGATCGTTCTCTCGGCGGCGTGTATGTTCCTCGCCGCCCCAAAAATATTTGTCAAGAAGGATTCACTGAGATACTGAATTTTATGTGTGCGCCGGACGCCGCACCGCCGATAGACTTTCTAATCGGCGTTTCAGTGGTCGGCCTGTAGATCGTCGCGGCCGTAGTCGCGGTTGTCGAGATCATCCGCAGCGTCAAGCGCATTAAACAACAAAACGCGCTACCCCCGAAACAACCGGACAACAATATTAATCCGTATAAATAGGAGGAACCACCATGTTTTCGCAACTCGTTTTTGCGCTGGACGCCGCGCCGTCGATGGGCTTTCTAATCGGCGCCTCAGTGGTCGGCCTGCTGATCATCGCGGGCGTCGTCGCCGCGGTCGTCATCGCGGTTGTCGCGATCGTCCGCAGCGTCAGGCGGAACAAGCAACGAAACACCCAACCCCCGGAACAACCGAACGAAAACAATAATCCGTACAAATAAAGGAGGAACCCCATGCTGTCCAAAATCTACTTCGCGCTCGATGTCGCGCCCGAACCCGTTCCAATCTATTCCCGCACGTCTATGCTCGCCGTGGTCGGGATCGCCGCGGCGGTGCTCGTCGTGGCGGTCGTCGCCGTCATCCTGATCGTCCGCAGCGTCCGCAAGAAAAAGAGCGCCGCTACGAAACAGGACTAGGCGCCGCGCGAAATGCAGGCATTGCTGCAACTGGTCACCGCGTTTTTGCTGACGCTTGCGGTCGAGTGCGGTCTCGCGCTGTTCTGGAAGTCGAAGCAGCTGCTCTACGCGGTCTTTTTGTGTAATCTGCTGACCAATCCGCTGCTGAATCTGCTGCTGATGCTGTGGGTCACGTTCACGGGTCCGCGGTTCTATTGGGTTGTCGTCGCAGTGCTGGAGATCGGTGTCGTCGCGGTAGAGACCGCCGTGCTGCGCGGAATGCTCGGATATGATCGGCGAAAGGCGCTGGGGCTCTCGGCGTTGTTCAATGTGTACTCGTTCGGCGCAGGGCTGATCGTCAGCGCGCTCTCCCCGTTTTTTTAGCCGCAGAACAACAATTGCACGACAACCAGGAACGCCCTTAATTCCAATGTGCCGCGCGAAGCGCGGCACTACCATTCACCAGTCACTAATCATTCGTCACTAATAACTACTCGACAACAAGGTCCTCGCGCGTTATAATACGGTTTAGAAAAAATATATTCAATGCAGCAAAACGAAAGGCAAACCGATGGCAAAAATTGTCGTGGCACTGGGCGGAAACGCTCTTGGAAACAACGCGGAGGAACAACTGGAAAAAGCGCGCATCGCGGCGAAAGCGATCGCCGATTTGGTACAGAGCGGCAACGACGTCGTCGTCGCGCACGGCAACGGCCCGCAGGTCGGCGCGATCAATCTCGCGTTCGAGAAAGCGAACGAGGGCGGACACACCCCGACCATGCCGCTCGCCGAGTGCACCGCCATGAGTCAGGGGTACATCGGGTACCACCTGCAGCAGGCGATCGACGCCGAACTCAAGAGCCGCGGCATCGGTTTCCCGGTCATCACGATGATCACGCAGGTCGAGGTCGGCGCGGACGACCCCGCGTTCCAAAAACCGACCAAGCCGATCGGTTCCTACTACACCGAGGAACAGGCGAAGCAGATAATGGCCGAGACAGGCTACACGTTCGTCGACGACGCGGGGCGCGGCTGGCGCCGCGTGGTGCCCTCGCCGCAGCCAATCGACATCTACGAGAAACAGTCGCTCGCGACGCTGATCGAGAACAAAAACATCGTCATCGCGTGCGGTGGCGGCGGTGTGCCGGTCGTGAAAAAAGACGGGCGGTTCGAGGGCGTCGCAGCCGTCATCGACAAGGACAACGCGGCCGCGAAAATGGCGGAACTCATCGGCGCGGACGTGCTGTTCATCCTGACCGCGGTCGAGCGCGCCGCCATCAATTTCGGCAAGCCGAACCAAACCTTGCTCGAGACGATCGACACCGTGGAAGCGCAGCGCTACTGCGACGAAGGGCATTTCGCGCCCGGCTCGATGCTGCCGAAGGTGCAGGCGGGCATCCGGTTTGTGCAGAGCGGCGCGGGCAGAAAGTCCGTCATCGGGCTGCTTGAGAAAGCCGCCGAGGCGCTGACCGGCGCCAGCGGAACAACCATTGTCGGTTGTCGGTAAGCAAGACCAGAGTCAGAGACAAGGAAAAGGACAGAAACGAGGCACATATTTTTGTTTTCGGCATAGGATGGAAGTCGGCCGAAACGACGGGGAGGGCCTGTGATGGAGATCTGTCAGAGCTGCGGAATGCCGTTTGACGCGGCGCACAGCGAATTGATCGCCCGCGAGAAGGACGGCACGAAGAGCGTCTACTGCACCTACTGCTACCGGGACGGCGCGTTCCTCGACCCCTCGGCGACCGCCGCGGATATGGTGGAGATGGAGGTGCCGCATCTCGCGCGGAAGATCGGCGAGGCGGCGGCGCGAGAACAACTGAGCGCGCTGGTACCGACGTTGGAACGCTGGCGGAAAGCGGAGTAACAAAAAAAGATACACCCAAAAAGGAAGCACTGTCCGCCGCTCGAAGCGGCGCATTATATAATAGGGAGTGCAATAATGGAGTTTTCACTGTTCTTTAACTTTGACGGCGACGCCCGCGCGGCGGCGGATTTTTACGCGGCGGTCTTCCGCTCGGAGGTGCAGGACCGGATGACCTACGCCGAGATGCCGGCGGACCCGAGCATGCCGGTCGCCGACGCGGACAAGTCCCGGATCGCGTACAGCAATGTGCCGATCTGCGGCTGCAACGTCATGATCTGCGACGTGCCGTCCGGATCGCCGCTGATCGTGGGCAACAATATCAGCCCGACGGTCGGCCCCGGGAACGCCGCCGAGTGCAGACGGCTGTTCGCGGCGCTCGAGGCGGGCGGCACGGTCGAGATGCCGCTGCAAAAGACGTTCTGGAGCGCATTGTACGGCATGGTGACCGACCGGTACGGCATCACATGGCAGATCTCGTGCGCCGGTGACGAAAACTAGCGGGCGGCGCCGATGAATCCGAAACAGTATGAATACGACGCGGTCATCGCCGACGCGGGCGGACAGGGCGGCGCCTATGTGCCGTTCCCGCACGACGTGCGCGCCGAGTTCGGCAAAGGACGCGTCAAGGTACACGCCACCTTCGACGGCGCGCCGTACGACGGCAGCGTGGTCAACATGGGGGTGCGGAACGCGGACGGTACGGTCTGCTACATCCTCGGCATCCGCAAGGATATCCGCGCCGCGATCGGAAAACAGCCCGGCGACACCGTGCACGTCACGGTTTGCGAGCGGGCTTGAGGGAGGGCAACATGGCAGAGAACACGGAACTGAGAGCGAAAGTGGTCGAATGCGCGATCGAAAACTACAAGAGCGGGCTCAACTGCGCCGAGAGCGTCGTCGACGCGCTGATTCGCGCGGGCGCGCTCGACGCCGACCCCGCGATCCGCGCGATGGCGGGCGGGTTTGGCGGCGGCATCGGCCTGTCGGGCAACACCTGCGGCGCGTTGTCGGGCGCGGTCATGGCGAACGGCGCGCGGTACGGCCGCAAGGACCCGTGGAGCGTCGACCCCGAGGTGCGCGGAAAAGAGAACAGCGAGAAATATTACCGTCGCTACAACCAAATGGTGCGGGATTTTGCCGCGGCGAACGGCGGCGTCACCTGCCGCGAGATCAGCAGTAAGCACGAAGACTGGCACAGCAAGGACCGCCGCAAGATGTGCATGCTGCTCATCGCCGAGACCGCCGGCTTGGCGTACGACTACCTCCAGATCCCCAACGAGGAGGCCTTTCAGATCCCGTACCAGAAGGACAATATGGGCGGCATGGCATAAAAGGAACGAACGGCGCGAGCTGTATTAATAGTAGGGGGACAATGTTTTGGCCATCAGTGTAAAGGACAAAAATGTTATCATCACCGGTTCCACCAAAGGCATCGGGAAAGCGATCGCGGAGGCTTTCGCGCAGGCGGGTGCCAACGTGACCGTCGTCAGCCGCAACCAGGGCGACTGTGATACCGTCGCGGCGGATCTCGCGGCGAAATACGGCGTCAGGACGCTCGCCGTCGCGGGCGACATCACGAACACCGCGAACATCGAAAACATCGTCGACAAAACCGTCGAAGCATTCGGCAGCGTCGACGTGCTCGTCAACAACGCGGGCTCGGCGATCACCAAACCGTCGGCGGACCTGACGGAGGAGGACTGGGACAAGGTGCTGAACCTCGATCTGAAAGCGGTGTTCTTCACCTCGCAGATCGCGGGCCGCAGGATGATCGCGCAAAAGAGCGGCAAGATCATCAACATCTCATCGGTGCTCGGTCTGGTCGGCGAGAAACAGGTGCTGCCGTACTGCTGCGCGAAGGGCGGCGTGCTCCAGATGACCAAGGCGCTGGCGCTCGAGTGGGCGCGCTACAACATTCAGGTCAACGCGATCTGTCCGGGCTACATCTACACCGACTTCAACCGCGCCGAGCTGGACAACGAGAAGATCTCGGCAAAGCTGCTCTCGAAGATCACGATGCGCCGTTTCGGCGAGACCCACGAGGTCGCCGATGCCGCGGTATTTCTCGCGTCGGACGCGTCCAACTACATGACCGGACAGCCTATGATCATCGACGGCGGCTGGTGCGCGGAGTAACGGTTCGGCTTATATAAAGAGATTAAAAATAGAATTCTGGAGAGAATCAATGCGAGGCTACGGCTGTTTAAAACCCGCGGAATCCGTGGGCTGGATCGAGAAACCCGTCCCGACACCGGGACCTTTCGACGCGCTGGTAAAACCGGTTTTGGTGGCGCCCTGCTCGTCGGATATCCACAACGCGTTTGAGATCGGCACCCCGAAATTCATGATCGACCGCATTCTCGGCCACGAGGCCATCGCCGAGATCGTCGCGGTCGGCGAGAGGGTGCGCGACTACAAGGTGGGCGAGACCGTACTGGTGCCCGCCATCACGCCGGACTGGCGCAACCCGTCCGTGCAGGACACCTACCACCAGCATCAGGAGACGATCTGCGACGCATTCAAGTACGCGTTCAGTCTCGACGGCTGTTTCGCCGAGTTCTTTATCGTGCCCGACGTCGATATGAACGCCGCGCGCATTCCGGCGGGCATCGACCCCGAGGACGCGATCATGGCGACCGACATGATGTCGACCGGCTTCCACGGCGTCGAGATGGCCGAGGTCGGCTTCGGCGAGAGCGTCGCGGTCATCGGCATCGGCCCCGTCGGATTGATGGCGGTCGCCGGCGCGGCGCTGCGCGGGGCAGGGCGGCTCTTTGTCGTCGGCACCCGCGAGAACTGCGTCAAAATCGCGAAGTCGTACGGCGCAACCGATGTTATCAGCTACCGGGACGGAGATATCGCGGCCCAGATGCGGACGCTGACCAACAAAAAGGGCGTCGACAAAGTCATCATCGCAGGAGGCGACGACCAGACGTTCGAGGCCGCGATCAAGATGGTGCGTCCCGGCGGCATCGTCTCGAACATCAACTTTTACACCGGCGTGCCCGCGCTGCCCGTTCCGCTGCTCGCGTGGGGGTCGGGGCTCAGCCACAAGACGATCCGGGGCGGTCTTGCGCCGGGCGGCCGCAGAAGAATGGAGAAGCTGCTCGCCGTGCTGCAGTACGGCAGGGTATCCCCCGCAAAGATGGTGACGCACCGCTTCGAGGGGCTCGACAAGATCCCCGAGGCGCTCGATCTGATGAAGAACAAGCCCGCCGATCTCATCAAGCCGGTTGTCTATTTCCGATAAACGCGAACGCCGACGCGGTCGTCAACATCCGCTACGCGTCCTTCGCAATCGTGCAGGGCGCGGCTGAGGTCATCGCCTACGGCACAGCGGTCAAATTCAAGTAAGGCCACAGAAAAAAGGCGCGAACCGCAAGGTTCGCGCCTTTTGTGTTGTCGGTTACGCGGCGAGCGCTTTCAGAATGTACATGACGACGAACAGCCCCGAGATGACATACATGGCGACGGGGACATCCTTGAATTTTCCGCGGATGACTTTCAGCAGCACATAGGAGATGAACCCGAACGCGATGCCGTCGGAGATCGAGTAGCAGAACGGCATGATGACAATCGTGAGGAAGGAGGGGATCGCGTCCTCCAGATTGTTCCAGTCGATCTTCGCGACGCCCTTCAGCATGAAGACGCCGACGATGATGAGCGCCGGGGCGGTCGCAGCGCCGGGAATCATCAGCGCGATCGGAGCGAAGATGATGGCGACGATGAACAGCACCGCGACGGTGACCGAGGAGAGGCCGGTGCGCGCGCCCTGCGAGATGCCGGTGGAGGACTCGATGTAGGTGGTGACGGTCGAGGTGCCGAGCAGCGCGCCGCAGCAGGTGGCGATGGCGTCGGCGATGAGCGCGCGGTCCGCGCCCTGCATGTTGCCGTCTTTATCCACCATGTTGTTGGCGCTCGCAGTGCCGATCAAGGTGCCGATCGTGTCGAACATATCGACGATCAGGAAGCTGACGATCGCGGTGACGAGTACCAGCGCGCCGTTGGACATGAGACCCGAGAAGTCGAGCTTAAACGCGGTGCCGGCGAGCGTAATGCTGGAGATGTCGAAGATTTTGGAGGGCAGCGTGGTGACGCCCATCGGGATGCCGAGCAGCGTCGCGGCGATGATGCCGATGAAGATCGCACCCTTTACTTTCAGCACCAGCAGGCAGGCGATGATGATCAGGCCGATGATCGTGACGGCGGCGTGCATGTTAAGCGCGCCGTTGACCGTCAGGTTGAGACCGGTGATGTGGTTCTCGCCGTCCAGCTTGATGATGCCGTTGCCGGAGTTGATGAAGCCGATAAACGCGATGAACAGGCCGATGCCGCCGCCGATCGCCGATTTCAGCGCGGAGGGGATCGCGGAGATGATGCTCTTGCGCAGCGGGGTGATCATGATGAGAAGGAACAGCACACCGCTTAAGAACACGATGGCGAGCGCCTGATTGAAGGTGTAGCCCATGCCGAATCCGATACCGGCGGTCGCGACGGTAAATGCGAAAAAGGAGTTGAGCCCCATGCCGGGCGCCTGCGCAAACGGCGCGTTCGCCATCAGGCCGGTCAGCAGGGTGCCGATCGCGGCGGAGATACAGGTCGCGGTGAAGATGGAGGGCGCGAGGTCGGGGTTGAAGGTGGCGAGCATGTTCGGGTTGACGAAGATGATGTAAGCCATGGCGAAAAAGGTGGTGACGCCGCCGAGAATCTCAATCCGAACGGTGGATCCGCGTTCTTTGATCTTGAAAAATTTGTCCATATTCCTCTCCTTCGTTTTTTGGTAACGGATTCAATAAAATAGAACGGTGCGCTGAGTCGGCGTCCCGTTCTTCGGAAAAGCATCAACACAACCGTGGGCTAATGCCCGCAGCAGGTCCTGCTTAACCGATAGTCGAATCATTTACGGTGATTCGGTAGAAACGTCGGGACCGATTACCCAATTTATACCGGCACTATTCAATTGATGTTTTTAGTGTATCATGCGGACTGTTCGACACGCAATTGACAATTGCGACAAAGTTTTTGCCGCGAATTATCGTGGATTCGGACATAAGAAAGAAAATTGTTCCGCCGCGCCAATCTACTATAGAGTGTATTTAAGGAAAGCGTTATACCCTAGCCCTCGTATTCGTTCAGTTTGTAGATTGAAAGGTGCTCGTTTCGGTATACCTCGGTGCAGAAGCGGTCGGTGGGGCGGTACCCGGGGTTGATGTACTCGGAGATAATCAGGTAGTCACAGCCCTCGCGCGCGAGCAGTGGCAGGTAGCCGTCCTCCGGCGCCTCAAAGAAAAAGCGCAGGAACGTGTCGCGGCGAACCTTCTCCTTTGTGTTGTCGTTCGAGTCCTCCATCGTCACGAAGCCGTACCCCTCTAAAAAGAAGCCGCGCTCGGAGAACGTCGTCCCGTAGAAATACTTGTTGTTTTTTAAGTAGCGCCCGTCGGCGATGACGGCATCGGCCGGGGTGTTGTCGCGCAGCCACAGCATCGCTTCGTACTCCTGCGGGGTGATCGTGTTGCGGCGCAGGCCGTCCACCTCAAGTTGGGCGATCTGTTGTTCGGTCGTGATCTTGGGGCTGAACACCGAGTGCCGGAACGCCGCAGTCAGGCCCGACTGCACGGTGCTGGTGTCGTCGCCGATCCAGCAGCGGTAGGTATTCGCTCCGTTCAGCGCCAACATCGGAATCAACAGCGCGGCGAACAGGACGGCGAACCGCGTCTTGGCGGGTTTTGTCTCGCGAAGCACCCATAGCTCGCTCAGGATCTTGACGCAGGCGATGAGTGCGAACGGCTGCATGCAGGTGAAGAAATACTCCTCACTGCTGCCCATCTGCTTGAAAGTACACATCAGGAAATAGCCGATGAGCAGGCCGCCGAACGTCAGATAAAGGAAAGTCGTCATCTGTTTCGCGTGCCGGATCATATAGATAATCAGCAGGATAAAGGTCAGGAAAGCGATCGGGTCCTTCGAGATGATGTAGAACAGCGTTGCCGCGATGTAGTACAGAAACGCCGGCATCCGGTCGACGCACCAGTAGGCGAAATCGGTGCGGATGGCGGAGTAGAGGGGGCTCCACGACATGCTGTCCGACGCGCCGCTGCGGTAGAGCAGGAGATATGCAGCGAAGAAGGTCAGCGCGAAAATCAAGCCCTGAATCAGTACGTTCCAGCGCTTGTGGCGCAGCATCGCAAAGAGCAGCGTGAAGCACATCGCAAAGAGCAGCGTCACGCCGATGGGTCCTTTCGCGCCGACGCAAACAATCAGGAAGATCGCGGCGGCGGCGTAGTAGCGGTTGAAGAGGCGGCAGGGCGTCTCCTCGGCCTGCAAAAACAGCAGTGCGCACAGCATCCCGAACGCAAGACCCATCGGGAAGCCGATCGTGTCTTTGTAGAGGTAGTGCGCGTAGTAGTAGGCGGGGATCACAAGCAGAACCGCGGCGGCGATCGCGGTGAGGCGGTTGTCTTTCAGCACCCGCTTGCCGAGCGCGACGGTCAGTGCGGCGATGAACGGCGCGAAGGCGATCAGAGACATCTTGGTGATAATCAGGAAGCTGTCGAACCCGGAGACCAGCTTAAAGACGGCGTGGTAGGCGAAGAAGAAGATGTGGTACCAGTGCTCGGTGCCCGCCATCTGTAAGATCAGCATCGGGAACCCCCGCGACGCGCTGGTCGTCAGCGCAACGCCGTTCAGTGTGTCATGGAAGTACTGGCGCGCGCCGGTGATGTCGGGCGTGATCATCGTCAGCGACAGCAGCAGGAACGTCGCAACCGCCGCGAAAACGCCGAAGATCAGCGCGATTCGAAGTTCGCCGTCGTCGGCCCTGCCGACAAGCGGTTGGTTGCGCTTGAGGATCAGCACAACCACCGCGGCGGCGCACAGCGCCGCGACGGCGTAGGGGATGAACTGCATGAGATGAAACGGCGCAAAAAGGCAGTAGACCGCGATGTTGGACGCGATGCCGAACCCGTAGGCCGCAATCAGCGTCTCGAGCGGCGAGAGCCGCAGGCGGAACAGCTGAACCAGCGCGAGACCGGGAACGCCGACCGCCGCAATCTGGTACAGAAGCCAAATCGCGCTCCTTGCGACAGGCTGTCCGGCCAGCAGCGCGGAGCCGACCGCCCACGCGACAAAACAGGCCGTCAGAAACAGCAATGCGCCGCGCGCCGTCTTCGATCGTTTCAACAGTTTCATGCTTCCTCCGGTTTGACGGGTTTATTGATCTATAATATTATAAACCAAGAACAGCATAATGAAAAGTGCCGGCGGAAAAACCGCTTAGTTCTTGACATTTTCCCGCGGAACTGTTATGATGTTGTTCGACAACAAAGAAGCACTGTCCGTGCTCACTGCCCGCCGCATCGGCTGCCGGTCCATACACAAGGGAACCCTTCGGGGTTCGTCGTGTAAGCGCGGATTAACAGCCGCGTTTTTTGTTTGTAAAACACTTTGGAGGTGCATCGCGATAGCCACTAAGGAGCTCGCAATCAACGAAGCCATCACAGACAAAGAGGTTCGTCTGGTAGGGGATGACGGCAGCCAGTTAGGCATTGTGCCCATCGCCGAGGCTCAAAGAATTGCAAACGACCAAAATCTGGATTTGGTAAAAATTGCGCCGCATGCGCAGCCGCCGGTTTGCCGCATCATGGACTACGGCAAATATCGTTTCGAGCAGCAAAAACGCGAGAAAGAGGCGCGTAAAAACCAAAAAATTGTTGAACTGAAAGAGATTCGCCTTTCCGCAAATATCGGCGAACACGACTATCAGACAAAGGTCGAACATGCCATCAAGTTTCTGCAGGAAGGGAACAAGGTGAAAGCCAGCATCCGTTTCCGCGGCAGAGAGATGGCCCACGCCTCGCGCGGAACCGTCGTCATGAAGCGGTTTGCCGAGTCGCTGGCCGAGTATGGTAATATGGAAAAAGAGCCCAAACTGGAAGGACGCTCCATGCAGATGTTTATTGCCCCCAAGGTCACAAAGTAATCCATCAGGAGGAACCACCCCATGCCCAAGGTGAAAAGCCACAGCGGCGCAAAAAAACGCATCGTCAAGATCACGAAAAACGGCAAGATTAAACGCTCGCATGCCTATAAGACGCACATTCTCAATAAAATGAGCACCAAGCGCAAGAGGCAGCTTCGTAAAGCCGGATATGTCGACCCGACTCAGGCGAAAAACGTCAAGGTTCTGCTGCCCTACAAATAATGCGACCTTAAAAAACCGTTCCGGTTATTAGCGGCAACGCCGCAGCGCTTCGCGCAACGGTCGCGGGAACGGCATCCCCGCGCACAGTCTTTCAACGGGCTGTCGGCGGACGCGGATGCGCAAAAGAAATCTCATTTTATCGGAGGAATCAACTATGGCACGCGTAAAAGGCGCGATGATGACGCGCAAGAGCCACAAGAAAGTTTTAAAGCTCGCGAAGGGCTATTTCGGCAGCAAGAGCAAACTGTTCCGCACCGCGAAACAGGCGGTCTATAAATCCGGCCAGTACGCCTATGTCGGCAGAAAACAGCGCAAACGCGATTTCCGCCGCCTATGGATCACCCGCATCTCGGCGGGCTGCAAGCAGAACGGCATGAACTACTCGACGTTCATGAACGGGCTGAAGAAAGCGGGCGTCGACCTCAACCGCAAGATGCTCAGCGAACTCGCCATTCAGGATCCCGCCGCGTTCACGGCGCTGACCGAGCAGGCGAAGGCGTCGCTGTAATCAAAAAAAGCAGAGCTGTCGTGTTGCAAACAACCGGCAGCTTTTCCTTTGCAAAAAAATATGCCGTAGGGTCTGGACAAAACAAGGACTTTACGGTATATAATAATAAATAAAATACACTAATAAGACAGGTATGGTTTTGGAACTCATTTCGAGCAGACAGAACGCCAACGTAAAAGAGATCGCCGCGCTGTGCGCGGATGCCGGTCTTCGCCGTCAGCGCGGACTGTGCGTCGCGCACGGCTATAAGATGATTGAACAGATCGTACAGTGTGGCGCAGCGCTTGTGTCGCTGTGGATCGAGCAGGGATACGGCACCGAAAACGAAGCGATGCTCGCGCCGCTGAAACAGGCGGCGAAAGCGGTCTGCACGATGACGATGCCGGTCTGCGAGAAACTGTCGCCGCAGGCCTCGCCCCAGCGGATCCTCGCCGTCACCGCGATCCCGCCCGAAACCGGCTGCGAACAGCTCGCCGCGCGAGGCCGCGTCGTCGCATTGTGCGGTGTACAGGACCCCGCGAACGTCGGCGCTGTGCTGCGCACCGCCGCCGCGTTCGGCTTTTCGGGCGCGCTCGTCACCGACGACTGCGCGGATCCCTTCTCCCCGAAAGCGCTGCGCGCCTCGATGGGGGCGGCGTTCGAGATTCAGATCTGTCGGACAAGCAACCTTGCGGCGGCGATCGGCCTGCTGCGCGGGAACGGACATGCCGTCGCGGCGCTGATGCCGCACGATGAGGCGACGATGCTCGACGACGTCGCGGTCACCGGGAAGATAACGCTGCTGGTCGGCAGCGAGGGCGGCGGACTGCCGCCGGAAGCGGCCGCGGCATGTGACCGGAAAATCACGATTCCGATGTCGGGGCGAATCGAGAGCCTCAACGCGGCGGTCGCCGCTGGAATCGCTATGTGGAGATTGAAAGCATGATGGACCCGCAGGTGCTCTGGATCTGGCTGCAGATGGTGTTGGGCAGCTGCAACGCGAAATTCAAAGACATATTGGCGGAGTACGACACCGTCGAGAACTTCTACGAGCGGCGCGAGACCGCGCCGGTGGCCGGGCTGCTGACGCCGGCGGAGTACAAGAACGCCCGGTCGCTGACACTGGACGGCGCGAAAGCGATCCAAAAGAAATGCAACGCGAACGGCATTCGGATGCTCTGTTACAACGACGAAGCGTATCCGGCGCGCCTGCGCGAAACCCATTTCCCGCCGATCGTGCTGTACGTCACCGGCGACGCCGACGCGCTGAACACGCCGCTGGCGGTTGCGGGCATCGGATCCCGGTTCAGCACGAAGTACGGACGGGACGCGGTACACTACATCTGCGATCCGCTCGCGAAAGCCGGCATTACGCTCGTCAGCGGCCTCGCGAA
>JAVBVJ010000106.1:0-3458 GCA_031554355.1 Oscillospiraceae bacterium | reverse complement strand
AAATCACAAATAGAAGGCGCACCTGAATTCTGCTGGAATAGAAGACCCCATTGTGCAACGTCCGTGCGTCTTTTAGGCGTTGCTAGCGACATGCCCTTATAGGGCTTGTGCATACCACGCCTTTTAGGCGTGGTTATGATTCATTGATTTAGCGCTCCACGATGACCGAGATGCCGTTCGGGATCACCGCGACGGCTGCCGACGGGCCCTTCGCTCTCACGGCCTCGGCGAACGCCTCGTCGAGCGTCGCTGCGTAGGTCATCTTCATCTCCCGCACCGTCTGCGCGAGGGCAGGGCGCGTGACCATGATGACGCGGTGTGCGTTCAGGATGCGCGCCAGAATCTGGGATTCCCACTGATCGGGCTCCGTCTCGTTTTGCGGCGTGCGCAAATAGCGCTCGAGCAGCGCGGCCGGGCTTTCGCAGTCCCGCAGCGCGCGATAGAACGTGTCACTGCCGGTTCCGTCGGCGCACTCCGCGCACACAATCAGCACCGCGTCTTTGTTGGCGGTGGCCTCGGCGGCCGTCATGGATTTGACGCTCTGGTAGATGTTCTGATCCATCGGCGCGCCGCCGTTCGTAGTCACGACGATGTCGCCCGGCACGGCTTTCACCGCGCAATACTGCCGCAGCAGCTCGGCGCCCTGCCGGTGCGCGGTTCGGTGGTTGCCGGCAAACGCCGCCACCGTCCGCTGCTTTTCGTCGATGATGACGTTGACGATGTATTGCAGCTTCGCCAGTGCGCAGGCGGCGAGCATGTCCTCGTCGATCGGGTTGCCGTCCAGCATGCCGGTACGCGCGCGATCGCTTGCGATAAACGCGCCGCAGTGGTTGCCGAGCACCGTGACGGCGTCGCAGATGCCGGGCAGAACGCTCTTGCGCCCGCCCGAAAACCCCGCGAAAAAATGGGGCTCGATGAAGCCCTCCGCCACCAGCAGCTCGGTCCCGGCGGCCAGCCGGTCGATGACGAGCGGCGCGCCCGAGGGCAGTACCCCGATCGGGACGTTCGCGGCGGGGTCGTGCGCGTCGTGCACCACGATCTTCTCCCGCGACACAATCTCATCGCCGAGTTTTGCGGTAAGCTCGGACCGCGTCGTCAGCCGGTGAAAGCCGGTGGCGACCAGCAAGGTGATGTCGATATCCGGGCTGCCCTGCCGGAGTTCGGCGAGCATTGGCGGCAGAATGTCGCGGCTCGGAACCGGGCGCGTGTGGTCGCTGATGATCACCACCGCGTTCTTTTTACCGCGCGCGAGCGCGCTGAGCCTCGGGCTGCCGATGGAGTTTTCCATCGCCGCGCGCACAATCTCGATCCCGGGCCGGTCGCTTTTCAGCTGATCGACACGGGATTCCAGTACGGCCGCGTTTTTTTCGTCAAACGGAATCTTCTCGTTTCCGTACGGCAACAGCAGCATTCCGGCACCTCTTTTCATGGAAATTTCTATAGGTTGTAGCAGACCTTGCCGGGGTTCAGAATCATTTTGGGGTCCCACGCCTGTTTGATGCGCCGCATCAGTTCCAGCTGGTAATCGCCGACCTCGCGGCGCAGATACTCGATTTTCGCAAAGCCGATGCCGTGCTCGCCGGAGATCTTTCCGCCAATCCGGTAAGCCGCGTCGTACAGCTCGATAAAGACCTCCTTCGCCAGTTTGACAAACGCGGCTTCCGACATCTCGTCGCGGCACAGATAGATGTGCAGGTTGCCGTCGCCCGCGTGCCCGAAACAGGGCAGCCGCATTCCGGTTCTCGCCGAGATCTCCGCGACAGTGCGCAGGTAGTCGCTGATACTGCTGCGCGGCACCACGACGTCGCACTCGTCCATCATCGAGGTGCTGGCCTGAATGGCCTCGAGAAACGCCGAGCGCGTCCCCCAGACGGTGCTGATGCGGGCAGGGGTATCGATCAATATAATCTCGCCCGCGCCGAACTGCTCGACGTACTCCGCGACCTTCTCGACATCCGAAAAGACGGCGTCCTCCTCCTTGCCGTCGTAGGTCAGCAGCAGGTAGGCCGGAAACTCTTTGGAAGGGAAGGATTTGCTCAGGTACTTCTCGGCGTACTCGATGCATTCCTTCGAGCAGTACTCGATCGCGGTGGGGTTGGTGTCGAACGTGATCAGCCGCGGCACCATGTCGAGCGCCGCGTCGACCGACGAAAACGGGATCAACATCGACATCGTATATTTGGGCAGCGGAATCAGCTTCAGGATCACTTCGGTCACGATGGCAAGCGTTCCCTCCGAGCCGACAATCAAATCCTTCAGCGCGTAGCCCGAGGTGTCTTTCACGATCTTTCCGCCCAGCGTTAGAATCTCGCCGTCCGCGGTCACGACGGTCAGCCCGCGCACCGATTCCCGCGTACAGCCGTACTTGACCGCGCGCATGCCGCCCGCATTTGTGGCGACGTTGCCGCCGATCGTCGCGTTCTTCTCGCCGGGATCCGGGCAGTAGAGATACCCGTTTTCCAGCGCGTAGGCGGCGCACTCCGAGTACAAAACACCCGGCTCGACGGTCAATGTCAGGTTCTCTTTGTCCAGCTCGAGAATCTGGTTCATCATCGTAGTATCAATCATCACGCAGTCGGTCACGGGCATCGCGCCGCCGACCAGGCCGGTTCCCGCGCCGCGCACCACCACCGGAATGCACTCGTCGTAGCAGTGCTTCATGATGGCGGAGACCTCCCCCGTCGTATGGACGCGCAGCACGACGTCGGGAAAGCGCTCCTCGACGCCGACACAGTCAATCTCGTCGTGGCAGTAGTCGGGGTTGATCTCGTCCCCGAACAGCACCCGTTTTGAGCCCGACAACGTCGCGTGAAAGAATTCCAAGTCTTTTTCATCTGTCTTTTTGTAGTTCATCCTGTCCTCGCTTTTCATCTCGATATCGCCGGAATCCCCTCTGCGAAACGGAGATCCGTCTCGCGACTGTCAGATTCCACTCATTCCGCCACCATTATACCAGTTCCGCGCGCAAGATTCCAGAAAAGATCGCCGCAGATTCTTTGCGGATTTATAAACAACCGTGCGGCCCGCCCGGT
The DNA here is from genome assembly GCA_031554355.1 of Oscillospiraceae bacterium. Classification (GTDB taxonomy): domain Bacteria; phylum Bacillota; class Clostridia; order Oscillospirales; family Ruminococcaceae; genus JAVBRN01. The sequence continues at coordinate 426 of JAVBVJ010000106.1, read as the reverse complement.
TCCGGACAAAGAAAAACCGGTTACGCTGTAACCGGTTTTTTGCTATTTTTGGTATTGAATCAACAACTTGTCGATTGCCTGAACCAACTCGGCGATCTCCGGCTTGGACAGCTGCTCGTCCGCGCCGACCGAAAGGCCTTTGTCCCGCATCTGCTCCTCGATTAAGGACGAGAAGATGATGACCGGGGTGGACTTGAGGTACTCGTCGGATTTGATCAGCTTTGTCAGCCGGTGTCCGTCCATCTCCGGCATCTCGATGTCGGTGATGACGAGCGCAAGATCGTCTTTCAGCGTCTCGTTCTTGCGGATGGAGCACAGATAATCCCACGCTTCGCGGCCGTTGGTAAACTTTGTGACGGAGTCGAATCCGGCGGCGTGCAGGCACTGCAGAATCAGCTGGGCCAGCAGCGCGGAGTCCTCCGCGAT
>JAVBVJ010000115.1:0-12804 GCA_031554355.1 Oscillospiraceae bacterium | reverse complement strand
CTCGTTCCCTCATGCTAAGATGGTGGTAATGACTCATTGTCTTGGCATCCTCCCATAGCTGTCTTCGCAAACTCTATGGTATCGGATTCCCGGCTTTGAGTCATTTCCTTTCTCTGTTGCACTTACAGTGTAAATTCAAGTATCATAAAAAGAAAAACGCCGGTATGTTCCGCAGAACATACCAAGCGCTATGGTGGACCCGAAGAGGATCGGCGTGAGCTCTTTCGGTTCACGCTATGGATGCCGCCAGCGCCTCGCCGCTCGTTCCTCGCGGCAACCTGCGCGACATGGCAACGAGTTCGATCTCTTCGACAAAACAAAGACACCGCGATAGCGGTGTCTTTGTTTTTGGTGGACCCGAAGAGGATCGAACTCTCGACCTCCGCGTTGCGAACGCGGCGCTCTCCCAGCTGAGCTACGAGCCCGAAGTGGAACAGAAAATATTATATCATTCGGCGCTGCGCGCGTCAAGTGATCTTTTCTTTCTGCTCTTCTTTATTAAAAATTACCGCAAAATAAACCGGCAATACTACGGCGAGCGCATAGATATACCGCAGCTGGCTGAAAACCGGTGTCGTCACGATGGTGGTCAGCCACAACAGTACCCCCGGCAACAGAATCATGAACTTTTTGCGATCTTTCGCGATCATCGCCGCGCCGAAAAGAATCAGCACCATCCAAGCGATCGCCCCGCAGCTGTACAGCAGGTTCAAAACCGGTACCTTGTGCGCATTTTCGAGCCACCAGATCGTCGGTAGCCCGATGATCGGCGCGTTCAGCTTCGAGGTGTTGGCGAGTCCGAGATCGTTGGTCTCCGTCGCGACCAAAAAAGTCCAGTAGCTGACGTCGGGATACCAGAAACCGTAGGTGCCGTCCGTGTATGCGACGATATAATGCAGCGGGTTCCGAACGCCCAGCCGCAGCCAAAGAGATAGATATTCCCCTTTGTGATCCAACAGAAACTGCTGGTTGTCCTTTTCGCGCACCAGATTCTTGATGTTGTCGGAGATCCGGTTGTAATATGCCGACGGAATCCGGTCGAAGTCGACGATCTCGTTCAGCAGCGCCACGTCCTCCGCGCTGATCTGCCCGTTGTCGGTGATGACGCGCGAGATTTGCTGCACCGGCACTGACAGGAATTCGATCGGGTCGACCGGCTTCGCACTGATTTTGTTATACACCGGGCCGAGGACGACGGCGGACACCGCGACCGCCACGACGCAGGCCGCCAGCGCCGGTTTATCCTTTTTGAAGAACGCCCAGACGGCGAACGGCAGCGCGACAATCATCAGGTAAAAGCCGTTCGTCCGAAACAAACAGACCCCGACGCCGCTCAGGAAAAGAACTGCGCACTGGATGTAGTAGGCGGCTTTTTTCGCCTTGTCTTGGATTAATACCGTCCACAGTGTGACGGAAAATAACAGGAACAGCACGCCGAACCAGGTATCTTTCCACAACGTGATCGCGTACATCGCGTGGTACGGCAGAATCGCGAAGAGCGCCGCCGCGATGACGCAAAATGCGCTATGGATGCCGTTCTTGCGGATCCGGTAGACCGTGTACGCGAAAACCAGCGCGACGCAGATCATCTGGAGACCGCTCGTCCACGCGACCGCCGTCATCAGCGTGCCGTCCAGCTTCAAGCCGCTCTGTACCAGCAGTTTCAGCAGCATCGTGTGCGCGATCGGGTGATGGTTGGACAGCGGCTCTATCCCCAGCAACTGGCGAATCTGCCAGTTGGAATCGTCGTTCGAGATGCCCGGAAAAAACGCGAGGTAATACGGCAGCCAGCAGAGCAGTGTCGCGCCGAAGGAGATCAAAAACAGCGGCCATGTCCGTTTCGGCGGTGATTTTTCGTTCAGCGAGCACTTGCCTACCCTGCCGTAGAGCCACTCCAGCAGCATCCAATACAGCAGAAACAGACCCGCGAGGCAGAGCGCGATCAGCAGCCATGTGTCCAGCATCATCGGGCGGAAGATGTTGCTGTAATTCGCAAACACCGTAAAGACGGAAAACATCGCCGCCAGAACGATCGAGACGGTGCGGGTCCGCCGCTCCGGCCTCTGCGGTGCTTTCTTCGTTAAAATATTGGAACCGACACCAACGAGCAACGGCAGCAGATGGAAGTACGACATCCCGAACGTCTTCGCCACAGCGGCCAGAATCAGAACCGACCGCGCGATTCGCGCCGCAACCCTTATCGCGTTTTTCATGCAATTTGCTTATTCCTCTTCATTGACTTTTCTCTTTTTCTTCGATATTGTGATTATATCATAACATAAAAGGTAGCGCTATGGATAAAATCGCAGTTCTGATCCCCTGCTACAACGAAGCACAGACGATCCGCGCGGTGATCGAGGACTACCGCTTTCACCTGCCGGACGCCGTCCTCTACGTCTATGATAATAACTCGACCGACGACACGGCGGCCATCGCCCGCGCCTGCGGCGCTGTCGTCCGTTCCGAGCGGCGTCAGGGCAAAGGGAACGTCATCCGGGCGATGTTCCAAGACATTAACGCGCAGTGCTACCTGATGGTCGACGGCGACAATACCTACCCGGCCGTGAGCGCGCCCGAGATGGTGCGGCTGGTGTTGGAGGAGGGCGCGGACATGGTGATCGGCGATCGCCTCTCCTCGACCTATTTCACCGAGAACGACCGCCGGTTTCACAACTCCGGCAATGTGTTGGTCCGGAACATGGTCAACAGCCTGTTCCGCGGCGACGTCACCGACATCATGACCGGGCTCCGCGCGTTCAGCGCACTGTTCGCGAAATCCTTCCCGGTGCTCTCCAAAGGATTCGAGATCGAGACCGAGATGACGATCCACGCGCTCGACAAGAATTTGCAGATGCGCACTATTCCGGTCGACTACAAAAACCGCCCCGAAGGCAGTGTCTCCAAGCTCAACACTTTCCGGGACGGATTCCGTGTTCTTTCAACGATTTTCCGTCTTTTCAAAAACTACAAGCCGCTCGCGTTTTTCTCGGTCATCGCGCTGATTCTGGCACTGATCGGCCTCGGTTTCTTTATCCCGATTCTGATCGAGTTCATCCGAACCGGTTTGGTCCCGCGGATGCCGACATTGTTGTTCTCGATCTTTACCTGGCTGGTCGGCGTCATGTCCCTGACCTGCGGGTTTATACTGGACACCATCACACAACAGAAACGACAGCAGTTCGAGATCGAGCTGAATATCATCAAAATGATGCTCCAGCAGGAACAGCAGTGGGCAACTAAAGCATCGGAACCGGCGTATTCCTGAGCAATCCGCCCTTACCCTGCCCTATCCGGCTCCGGAACTCCTCACGGGTCCTGTTCCTACCCTTACCGGTCCTGGAACTGAAAAACCGAAACTTAAAAAGCAACGCCCCGGCAGCTGCCGGAGCGTTGCTTTTTAACTAGGCCTCCTGCCGATCCTGACGTTGTCGACCTTGCGGTTGCGCAGCGCCTCGACAGGGTGTATCTTCTTCTGGAAGCGGTAGTCCTTCCCCTGCTTTTCGATATACTTGTCGATAATCATGTGCGTTGGAACGGTCTTTTCGTTGCCGACCGCCTGATTCTGGTACTGGTAGAACAGCGCCGTATCCGGCACCTTGTCGATGTTGATATAATCCTCGCCCGCCGACGTCGTCTTGACGGTCATCAGCACGCGGCGGACATAATCGACCATCGGCTCGATCTTCAGCACCTGCGGGAACTTGCCGTCCGGAATGACCTGCTTCCACTGTTTCTTCTCGTACTTTTTCAGCAGCGCGGCCGCCTTGTGCAGATGTGAGAGCTCCTGTACGAACAGCTCCTCCCACAGTCCCTTGATGCGGGCGTCCGTCTCGGTCATATAGCAGGAATAATACAAGTAGCACTCCGTGTACTCGTGCATGAGCAGGCACTCGAGCCACGTCGTGTTCGGGTCTTTCAGCGAGCCGTAATGCGAGACGTGCTGCTCCTCGATCATGCCGATCTCGGCGTACAATTTACGCCCCTGCTCGGTGTCGTAGAACGCGCCGATGTTCATATAGTAGTTCATCGTCTGCTGTTCCGCGGCGGTGATGATGCCGATGCACAGCTTTGTGAAGGGCTGCGCCGTCTTGTTGTTGATGGGACGCCGGACGTCGTCGAACGGGTGGCGGTGTTCCGCGATCGTCGGTCTGCCCGGCATGATCTCGGTGTACCGCCCGACCAGCTTCTCGGCGCGGATGCCGCGCTCGCCGTCCAGCAGATCGGCGTAGCGATAGAGATGGTCAAAGTCTTCCAGCAGCGCAAAATCGAGCGCCGCCTTGACATATTTATCCTTTTCCCGCGCTGCGAGCGACGCCGTCAGATCGACCGCCAGCTGCTCGTATCCGATCGTGGTCTCGAGCAGAGTCTCGTTGGCAGGTTTCAACGACGCGATCCGCTTTTGCTGCTGCTGTTCCACCCGCCGGATCGACGCGAGTTCGCGGCGCAGGTCGTTGTCTGCGCAGTGCCGGTGAAACTGATGGCTGTTCCAGACCGCCTCATACTCCGTTCCGTTCATCAGAATGATTCTGAGCTTGGTGTAGGGATCCACCGTGTTCTTGTTGTAGGACTTGGTCGCCATGGTCTTGAAGTCGACGAATGTTTTGTCGATTTCCGGGGCTTTTTGTTCAAACGGATTCATAACTACCTCCATAATGCGGTAGTGTTAGGGTATCCGTTCACGGGGCGTTTATGCTCGAATTTCAGAATTTTCGCGAACACCAGAAAGACCGGAATACACAGCAGATACCACAGCCCGACAAAGCGCAGACAGATCTGTCCCAGCAGGTTTCCCCGCATGCCGGCGTAGCTCCACACATCCCACCCCAGCAGCAGATTGACGATACAGCCCGCCGCGAACTCGACGGCGGTGATGGCCGCGCAGCCGAGCGCGCATTTCGTGAACAGATGTCGTTTCGAAAACCGCCTGCCGATTTTTTCGAGCAGCATCAGGCAACATCCGCCGCACACCCCCATCGTCCAGTGCGTGTACCCGCGCCACAATGTCTCGAGCAGGCAGTACCCGACCGCACCGACCGAAAAAAGAATCAGAACTCTCTTTAGTTTCATAGCATACCCCCGTGTTAGTTTTCAACACAGGGGGCAGTTTTATTCTTTCGATGTTTTCTTATTTTCTGCGCGCTCGGCCAGAATCCTGCCGAGCACCGCGTGCAGCACCGCGACGAGCGGCACCCCGATCAGCAGTCCGCCGACCCCGCCGAAGCCCGCGCCGAGAATGACGCCGACGAAGACCAGCAGTCCGCCGATGCCGATCGCGTTGCCGACGACTTTCGGGTAGATCACGACGTTCTCAAACTGCTGCAGCGCAACGATAAAGATCAGAAAGATCAGTGCCTGAACCGGATTCTCCAACAGCAGCAACAGCACCGACGGGATCGTTCCGAGATAGGACCCCAGCACCGGAATGATGCTTGTAAACCCGATCAGCACACTGATGACCGGCGCGAAGGGCAGCCGGATAATCGACATGCCGGCAAAGCAGAGCACCCCCAGAATGACGGCCTCGACGACCTGTCCACCCACAAACGCCTTGAAGGTGTCGGCGCAGATCTCGATATAGCCAAAGACACTTTTTCCGGTTTTTTCTTTAAAAATGCCGCACAGCAGTTGTCGGATCGCCTTTTTGATCTGTTCTTTGTCCAACAGGACGTAGACGGAGAAAACCAGCCCCAGAAAGAAGCTGAACACGTTTTTCAGGAAGTCGTACAGCGTGACGACGACCACCGACATCGACTGACCGAGCTGCTCCAGGCTGCCGGCCAGTTCCTGAATGATCGCCTCGCGGGCAAACAGTGTGACGCCGAGCTCGGCGGAGACCTGTTCGAGGTAGCCCGCCGCCTTTTCGAGATAGGCCGGAAGATTCTGCACGATCTGGGTCAGCGTGGCGATGATGTCCGGCAGCGAGAACCACAACAGCCCGATGACGGTTGCGGCGATGACGGCCCACGCGATCAGCACCGAGACCGGACGGCGCCATCTTGCCTCCTGTTTCGCGAACAACCTGCGCTCGATTCCGCTGACAAGGCTGTCCACCGCCAGCGCCAGAACAACGCCGAACAGCAGCGGCCGCAGCACGGTGACGATGCTTTTTAGCCCCTGCCAGACCGCGTCAAACCGCAGCAGCAGCGCCAGCAGCAGCGCGCCGACGATCGCAGCAAGAAATATCCGTTTTCCCGTCGGTTGTTTCATCGCTCTCCCGCCTTTTGTAAATCATATTCGGGCGGGCGGGAAATAAAACAGAGGACCTCGGATTACTCCGAAGTCCTCTCGTCGGTACTCTCGGTTCCTAGCAGTTCTTTTCCCTTGTCCTGCCGGAACTGGTTTGTGTACAGGTTGTGGTAGTAGCCCTTCAGTTGCATCAGCTGTTTGTGGCTGCCCTGCTCGGTGATCTTGCCGTCGCGGATGACCAGAATGCGGTCGGCCGAGCGGATCGTGGACAGGCGGTGCGCCACAATGATGCTGGTTCTGCCGGTCAGAACCGTCGTCACCGCGCGCTGAATCAGCTGTTCGGTCTCGGTGTCGACCGAGGACGTCGCCTCGTCGAGCACGAAGATCCTGGGATCCGCCAGAATGACGCGGGCGAATGAGACGAGCTGTTTCTGGCCGGTCGAGAGCAGTGCGCCGCCCTCCCCGACCTCGGTCTCGTACCCGTTGGGCAGGTTTTGGATAAACGCGTCGGCGCTGACCAGTCGGGCTGCGGCCTCCACCTCCGCCCGCGGGGCATCTTTGCGCGCGTAGCGGATGTTGTCCTCGATTGTGCCGGAGAACAGATGCGGTGTCTGCAGCACATAGCCGAGGCTCTTTTCGAGCCACAGAGACGAGCGCTTGCGGTAATCGACGCCGTCGATCAGAATCTCACCCGACACGGGCTCGTAGAAGCGGCAGATCATGTTGGCGATCGTGCTTTTTCCGGCGCCGGTCTCGCCGACCAATGCGATGGTCTCACCCGCTTTGATCTTCAGCGAGAAATCGTCGAGCACCGTCTCGCCCTCTTTGTAGCTGAACGACACATTCTTGAACTCGATCTCGCCTTCGATCGGCGGCCAGTTTTCGGTGACCGGATGGAAGTTGTCGCCGAATTTTTCGACGACCTCGGGGTTCTCCACGATGTCGTTCGGGGTACCCATCAGACCCAAAACGCGTTCCGCCGCTGCCTGCGCGCTCTGGAACTCCGCGAAGATGCGGGCGATCTGCTGAATCGGGTCGAAGATCGAGGTCGACAATGTGATGAATACGGACAGATCACCCAGCGACATGCCGCCGATCCGGACGATGCCGTTGCCGAAATACATCGCCATCGCCGTGCCGAACGCGCCGAGACAGATCACGATCGAGTAGAACGACGCCGAGATGACCGAGGACTTGACGGAAGCCCGTTTCATCTCTCCGGTCAGCTCCTGAAACTCCTCGAAGTTGCTCTGTTCGCGCACCAATGTCTTGGTGGTCATGGCGCCCATGATGCCCTCGTTGAACGCGCCGGTAATGCGGGAGTTGGTCTTTCGGACCTTCCGCTGGTACTTGAGAATCCGTTTCTGGAAATAGATCGAGATGACAACAAGCGCCGGGATCACCGTCAGCACGATCGCGGCGAGCTTTGCGTTGAGCGCGAACATCGCGATAAACGCGCCGGTGATGTACACGATCGACCAGATGATATCGACGAAGCTCCACGCGATCATGTCGCTGAGACGGGAGATATCGCTGACCATGCGGGCCAGAATGTAGCCGACCGGCGTCCGGTCGTAGTACGAGAACGACAGCTCCTGTAATTTGTGGAACGTGTCCTTGCGGACGTTGTAACAGATGTCCATCTCCAGTTTGCCGCCGCGCTCGATGAACTTATACACGCCAAACGACTGCAACAGCATAAACACGATAAAGACAGCGATGAAGGCCTTCAGGGGCTCCAGATTGCCCGGAACCGCCATGTTGTCGATCGCGTACCGCGTCATCATCGGGTACACGATGTCGATACCGGCGACCAAAACCATAAAGATCATGATCGTCGCCAACAGCTTTTTATCCCGGAAGATCATCTGGAACATCTTGCTCCAGATCTTCGGATCTACTTTTTTTGCATAATCGAGATCGTCGATTCCCTGCATTATTCCTCGCCTCCTTCCTCGGCGTCCATCGTTTGGATCTCGGCGATCTTGCTGTACAGCCCCGGAACCGCCATCAGTTCCTCGTGCGTTCCCTGCTGCACAATTCTGCCGTTCTCCAGAACGAGGATGAAATCCGCTTCACAGAGCGTCGTGATGCGGTGTGAGATGATAAAAGTGGTGATATCCTTGCGGCGCAGACTTAATGCGTCGCGGATCGCGGTGTCGGTCTCGGTGTCGACCGCGCTCATCGAGTCGTCGAACACCAGAATCTTGGCGTCCTGCATCAGCATGCGGGCGATAGCGACGCGCTGTTTCTGTCCGCCCGAAAGCGTGACGCCGCGCTCGCCGACCAGCGTCTGGTACCCCTCGTCGAAGGACTCGATGACCTCGTGGATCGCCGCGATGCGCGCCGATTCAAAGACCGTTTCGTTCGTCGCCTTCGGGTCCGTGATGCGAATGTTCTCCAGAATCGACCGCGAGTACAGAAACGGCTCCTGCAGCACAATGCCGATATTTTTGCGCAGATGATGCCGCTCGATGTCGTTGACGTCGATGCCGTCCACCGTGATGGAACCGCCCGTGCAGTAGTACAGCCGCTGCAGCAGATGCACCAACGACGACTTCCCGGAACCGGTTGCGCCCAGTATCGCGACGGTCTGCCCCGCCTTGACGTCGAAGCTGATACCTTTCAGCACCTCGTCGGGGTAATCGTACCCGAACGTGACGTCGCGAAACGAGATGTCACCCTTGATGTCGGGTTCCAGCGCCCTGCCGTTCTCGGTCTCCATCGGCACGTCCATGATCTCCTGCAGGCGCTTGAGCGACACGACGGATTTTCCGAAATCCGCCAATACGCGCCCGAGCTGCCGGACCGGCCAGACAACCATGCCGGTGTAGGTGCCGAAGATGATCATGGTGCCGATCGAGATCTCGCCGCGCGCCGCCATAACGGTACAGACGACGAGCGTCAGAATCGTCTGTCCGGCGGCGACGGGGTCGGTCGATCCCCAGAAGATGCCGAGCATCTTGATCAGCTTGTAGGTCGTGTCGCGGTAACTCTTGTTTTTCTCCTCAAAACCGTCGACCTCGCTCTGCTGCTGTCCGAACGCGCGGACAACCCGCACACCGGCGGCGTTCTCCTGCACATACGTCGACAGCGCGCCCTCGGCGACGTCGGACAGTTCAAATTGTTTTTGCACATTCTTAAAATAGATGAACGAGATCAAAAACAGGATCGGGGTCGAGATCAGCGAGATCAGCGTCAGTTTCGGGCTGATCGAGATCATCACGACCACCGCGATCGCCACCATGACGATCGTCCGCACGATCTCCATAAACTGCGTGCTCAAAAAACGGCGGATCGTGTCGACGTCGGAGGTGCAGCGCTGCACCAGATCGCCGGTCGAGGTGTGTTTGTGGTAGTCATACGGCACATTCTGCAGATGCGCATAGAGCTGCTCGCGCATCTGCTGCGCGTTCTTCTCCGAACCGATGTTCAGCCACCGGCCGCGCAGATACACAAACAGCGCGTGCGTGCTGATGATCGCAAGGTAAAACAGCGCGATCACCCACAGATGGTTCAGATAGTACTCTCTGCTCTGCAGCGTAAACAGGTTGAGGATAAACGCCGGAATCTGCGTCTCCTGACCGAGCAGGATGTAGTCCGCGTTGAACCCGATGACCAGCGGCCCCGCAAAATAGGTAATTGCGGCAAACGCGACTGCCAAGATGCCGAGCACAAAATACCGCTTGTTTCCCATCATGGAATCGCGGAATAAGGTGCTCTTAAAGACATTGAATTTTTCTTTTTTTTCTTTCATTCTTCCTCCCAGATTAAAACACAAAAAATGCAGCCCCTAGCGACAAGGCTGCACACGCAGAAACTATGGCGCTGTAAAAAAGCGCTATATTCTACCGGAAGCCGTGTCTTCAATTGTATTCGGGACGATTTTTCTGTTTGTCATAGTACACGGCTCCTTTCATAAATTTCTTGTTCATTATAAACGATCTGTTTTGAAAACGCAAATGAATTACCGAATTGTAACTTCTTTACACGACGCCCTGCGCGAGCATGGCGTCCGAAACCTTCTTGAACCCCGCGATATTCGCGCCGGCCACCAGGTTCCCCTCCATGCCGTAATCCTTGGCCGCCTGATAGGAATTGCGGAAGATGCTCTGCATGATGGCGCGCAGCTGCACATCCACCTTGTTGAACGACCACGCGGCGTGGGCGGCGTTCTGGTTCATCTCAAGTCCGGAGGTCGCGACGCCGCCCGCGTTGGCGGCCTTCGCGGGGCCGAACAGCACATCGGCCCGCTGGAACCGCTCGACGGCTTCCGGCGTACACGGCATGTTGGCGCCCTCGGCCACGAGCCGGACGCCGTTTTGAATCAGCCGCGCCGCGTCGTCGCCGTCCAGATCGTTCTGGGTGGCGCAGGGCAGCGCGATATCGCAGGGAATCCCCCAGACCGTCCTGCGGTCTTCATAGAACTTCGCCGACTTCACGCGCGCCGCGTAGTCGGAGACGCGGCCCCGCTCCGTCTCCTTGATCTCTTTCAGAATCTCGAGATCGATGCCGTTGTCGTCGTAGATACAGCCGTTCGAGTCGGACGCCGTGATGACGGTCGCCCCCATCTCGATCGCCTTTTCGATCGCGTAGATCGCGACATTTCCCGCGCCGGACACCGTGATGATCTTTCCTTTCACGCTGTCGTTCCGCATGTGGGTCAGCATCTCCTCGACGAAGTAGAGCAGACCGTACCCCGTCGCCTCGGTCCGCACCAGCGAACCGCCGTAGGAGATGCCCTTGCCCGTCAGCACCCCGACAAACTCGTTTGTGATTCTTTTGTATTGTCCATATAAATAACCGATCTCGCGCGCACCGACACCGATGTCGCCGGCCGGGATGTCGGTGTTGGGCCCGATGTGCCGGTACAGCTCGGTCATAAAGCTCTGGCAGAAGCGCATGATCTCGCGGTCGCTCTTCCCCTTCGGGTCGAAGTCGCTGCCGCCCTTGCCGCCGCCCATCGGCAGCGTCGTCAGGCTGTTCTTCAGCACCTGCTCGAACCCCAGAAAGCGCATGACCGACGCGTTGACGGTCGGATGAAAGCGCAGGCCGCCCTTGTACGGGCCGATCGCCGAGTTGAACTGGACGCGGTAGCCGCGGCTGATGTGCATCTTCCCGTTGTCGTCCGCCCACGGCACCCGGAAATGGATAAACCGCTCGGGCTCAACCAGACGCTCGATAATGCAGTTGTATTCGTATTTGTCCGAGCCGGAAACGACGGGGTCCAGGGTGTCCAAAACTTCCTTGACCGCTTGATGAAACTCGTACTCGGCGGGATTTTTTCGAACAACGGCCTCGTACACACGCAACAAATATTCGTTTTTCATTTGTCTTTACCCGTTTATTTCAAATTATATTTACTTTTTTCTCGTTTCACAACAATTATTTCGGCATCGGACGATATTTTTCTGTTTTGAATATGAATGTTTTTTCATCCCAAAATAGTTTTGTACTTTTTGACGGTATTTGTTATACTGTATTCGAGCAGACTGAATGGCAGCGCGCGCAAGCGCGAGGAAAGTCCGGGCTCCACAGGGCAGAATAGCTGTTAACGGCAGCCGAGGGTAACCTTAGGGATAGTGCAACAGAGATATACCGCCCAGCAATGGGTAAGGGTGGAAAGGCGAGGTAAGAGCTCACCGGCGCACAGGCGACTGTGCGGCCCTGTAAACCCTATTCGGAGCAACACCGACGGAGACACATGCGCCTGCCCGGCGCGTTTCTAAGCGTGGCTGGAGCGCACTGGCAACTGTGCGCCAAGATAGATTGTCATTCTCGACAGAACCCGGCTTACAGGTCTGGTCACCAAACCGCTTTCGGGCGGTTTTTTCTTTGCACAAAAATCCCCGGCAACCGCCGGGGATTTCGCTTTATTTCAGATCCACAATCGTGACGCCACTCTCGCCCTCGCCGTAACCGCCGAGACGGAATCGCTTGACGTGTTTGTTTGTCTTGAGCGCGCTGTGGATGCCGCTGCGCAGCGCGCCGGTGCCCTTTCCGTGCACGAGATAGACGACGCTGAGATGCGACAGCACCGCGCTGTCGATGAAGCGCTCGGCCTCCATCACCGCCTCGTCCACCGTCAGGCCCAGCAGCTTGATCTCGTTGCGGCCGCTGCGCTGGTTGTCCACCACAACTTTGCCGCCCGATACGGGCCGTTTGGGCGCCGTCTGGGTGATCTTCGGCATGCGCAGATCGCCGAGCGGCACGCGGGTCTTGATCGCGCCCGCCTTGACATCGACCATCCCCTTGTCGTCGAGGAGCGCGGTCACCTCCCCGATCTGGGCGAGCGGAACGATGTAGACCGGGTCGCCGACCGCAACCTTTGTGACCTTCTCAAGCGTGTCGGCGTCGCTGACGATGCCGCCCGCAGAAAGATCGTGGATCCGCGACGCCTCGGTCGACGCGATCGCCTTTGCGCGGGCGCGGGAAGCCTGCTGGTCGCGGGACTGATCCTGTTCGATCTTCCGGATCTCATCGAGCAATTTGTTGGCGTTCGCGGTGACGTCCGCAGACAACTGACGCGCTTTCAGCTGCGCGGCTTCCATCGCGCGCTTGCCCTCCGCAACCAATTTGTCGTGCTCCGCCTGCGCGCGCAGCATCATCTGTTTGGCC
>JAVBVJ010000008.1:0-10779 GCA_031554355.1 Oscillospiraceae bacterium | reverse complement strand
GCCGCTCCAACGACATGTTGTCGGGCATGGTCAGCACAACACGGTATCCGCGCGCGGCGGCGAGCGCGGCGAGCCCGATGCCGGTGTTGCCGCTGGTCGGCTCGATGATGGTGCCGCCGGGTTTCAGGCGGCCCTGTCGCTCCGCGTCCTCGATGATGCCGAGCGCGGCGCGGTCCTTGACGCTGCCCGACGGGTTGACGCGCTCCAGCTTTCCGACAATCGCCTGCGGCAATCCGCGCAGCGCCGAAAACCCGCCGAGCACCACCAGCGGAGTGTTGCCGACCAAAGACGAGAGATTGGGGTGGATCATGGCTGTTCTCCTTTGTCCAATTCCATCGTGAAGCAGATCAAGCGGTTGACCTCCGCAAAGCCGACGCTTTTGTGAAAACGCTCGCTGTCGGTGTTGGTCAAAATACAGTCGGAAGCCAGCGTCGTACAGCCCTGTTCAACGCTCCATCGGCGTGCATAGGCTATCATTTCGCGGGCGATGCCGCGCAGACGGCAGTCGGGACGGACATAGAGGCCTTCCAGATAGCCGACGGGCGGCGCGTCGGTACCCTCCACATAATCGAACCGGACAGACAGGCTCAGCAGACCGGCCTCCCCGCCGTCGGGGAGGCGGTAGAGAAACTCGTGCGGCAGCCGACCCGCTGCGCGTTCTGCCAACAGCGTCTGCGGATCACATCCGTACAGCGCGGCGCTCATCGCGGCCCAGACATCCTCGTTTTCGGCGGTCACCGGTACGATCATAGAGCCTCCTTGTCGGAAAAGAAAAGGCTGTATCGCTACAGCAGGTCGGTCAGGAAAGCCATTTCAGAATGCGGATAACGCCCATCTTGGCGGCCTGTTTGTGGGCCGAGACGCCTTTCCGGTTCTCGATCTCCTTGCGGTTGTCGTGGTAGTACTGGTACGCCTTGTACATGATCTCCTCGTTGGTCAGCGTCGGCTGCCAGTGCAGCTTCTCCTTGATCTTCGTCGTGTCGAAGACAAAGTCCTCCGAGATCATCTTGTACTGGTAGGGGCCAAGCGGCGAGATCTTCAACAGGTAGCAGACCTGCATGACGAAGGTGATCAGCTTTTTGGGCAGCGAGGCGACGCGCGCTTTGGTGCCGCTCTTCTGGATGACGTAATTGTAGACGTCGCGGAAACTCTTGACGTCATCCGAGCCGATGTTGAAGATGTCGGAGCCCTTGTAGTCGATCGCTTTCAGGCAGGCGTCGACCAGATCCATCGCGTAGATGAACTGATATTTGTTGTAGCCGCCGCCGACAACCCAGACCTTGCGGTCCTCGTCGATGAACTCGAACAGAATCGTCAGCAGACCCAGACGGCCCGCGTCCATGATCGTGGGGCAGCGGAAGATGACGGCGTCGATGTCGCCGGTGCGCGCCATGAGGATCTTCTCGCCCTCCCATTTGGAATTGCCGTAGATCTCGATGGGGTTCGGCTGGTCGGTCTCGAGCACGGGGCGGTGCAGGTTCTCGGCCCACAGGCAGTTCGAGGAGGTGAAGACGATTTTCGGCACCTTGTACTGTACCGCGAGGTCGACGACGCGCTGCGTACCCGTGACGTTGGATTCCCACAGGAAGTCCTTGTCCTTGACGGCGTGCGCCAATATGGCCGCGCAATGAAAGACAGCGGTAAACGCGTATTTTTCGAACAGCGGCTCCATCAGCGCGGTGTCGCAGATATTGCCCTGCACGCTGACCAGATTGGGGTCGGTGTCCTCGTCGGCCTCGAGATCGACGCTGACGCAAAAATAGCCGTTCTCCAGCAGTGATTTTTTCAGCAGGCTGCCAAAAAAGCCCGCGCCGCCGGTGATTAAAATGTTCCTCATTTTTCGCTCCTCCGGTGAGTTCTATAACAGTATGGTAGCACAGCCGCTGCGTTTGCGCAACGCCGTCAGGATCCGGCGCGGCGCCCCTTTCTGCGGTCGGCGAAGAACGGAATGATCAGCGCGGAAACCGAGATCATCGCGAGGACATACAGCGCGTTGTCGCCCAGAAAATACCGCGCCCGCGTCACAAACGAACAGAAAGCGGCGAGACCGTCCGACGCCGTGCCCGCGCGCAGCATGTCGCGGACAAGAAACGTCTCCGCGACGCCCGCCGCGAGATACAGCGCGACCGGGATCCCGAACCACACCGCGAAGCGCGGCCACGCCTTGATAAAGATCAGCGCAAAGACGGCGCAGGCGAGCAGGATCATCGCGAGATTCAGCGGCAGCCACGCGCGCAGATACAGCGAACGCGCGGGCGCGTCGAGCTGCGCCAAAATCTGCCGCGCGTCGTCGCCGGTGTAGCCCGCGGTCATGCGCTGGAAAATCTGCAGGCCGCGCAGATTGACCTCGACGGCGGGCAGAAAGACGAAGCGGTTGACGAGCAGTGCGACGGTCTGGGCGGCGAATAGCGCCGCGATGTGATACCAGCGAATCCGCCGGCTCCAACCCGATAAAACAGCAGTCATGGCAACGCTCCTGATATTTATACTCATTAAACGTCAAAACAGTTCATGTTCTGTTTTGAAGCTGGGGCGATCGCCCCACCGTGCCGCCAACATGGCGGCTTACAGCGTTTTGAATAAAGAATTACACGTGGAAAGGACCTATAAAACGCTTGCACACGCAACAATGTTCAAAATTGATTGTGCAAATCATTTTTGAAGTTGCTGCAAATCGAGCACATAGTCCATTTGCACGCCATAGACGTGCCGGCAAGCTTTGCTTGCCGATTGAAAAAAGTGAATACTTTTTTCAATCTAATGGACTATATTGTAGCACGCGCGCCGAAAAAAACCAGCGCGGTGAAAAAATTCACAAAAAAAGGTCGATTTCGCCCCCGATCGTGATACAATTATACCAGAAGGGGGCGCGAAAATGGAATTCAGAATGGCCAGGCGAATGGACAACATGAAAGCCTCGGAGGTGCGGGAGGCGCTGAAGATCACCCAGCAGCCCGACATCATCTCGTTTGCGGGCGGCCTGCCGGCGCCCGAGCTGTTTCCGGTTCGGGAGCTGATCGAGGTCAGCCGCATGGTGCTGCAGGAATCGGGCTCGCGGGCGCTGCAGTACGCGCCGACCGAGGGCTACAACCCGCTGCGCGACTGGGTTGCGGCGCGCATGAACCAAACGCTCGGCACCGAGATGAAGCGCGAAAATATCCTGATCACACACGGGTCCCAGCAGGCGCTCGATCTCGCCGGCAAGGTCTTTCTCGACGAGGGGGACGTCGTGCTGTGCGAGCGGCCGACCTATCTCGCCGCCATCACGGCGTTTCGCGCCTACGGCTGCGTCTTCGCCGAGGTCGACACCGACAAGGACGGCATGCTGCCGGAGTCGCTGGAGGAACAGCTGCGCGTCAACGACCGCGTTAAACTCGTGTACATCATCCCGGATTTCCAAAACCCGACCGGCACAACGTGGAGCCGCGCGCGGCGCAAACAGGCGGCCGAGATCACCGCGAAGTACGGTGTGCCGCTGTTCGAGGATAACCCCTACCACGAGCTGCGCTACGAGGGCGAGCATCTGCCCTCGGCCAAGGTGTTCGACAGGACCAGCAACGTCCTTTGCACCGGAACCTTCTCGAAAATCTTCTGTCCCGGCCTGCGTATCGGGTGGCTGGCGGGCGACGAGGATCTGATCCGCAGGGTGACATTGGCGAAACAGGGCACCGATTTACAGTGCAACACGCTGGCGCAGATGGAGATCGTCAAGTTCATGGAGTGCTACGACATCGACGCACACATCGAGCGCATCCGCGACGTCTACCGCAGCCGCCGCGACGTGGCCGTCGAGACGATGAGCCGCACCTTCCCGGACAGCGTCCAGTTCAAGCGCCCGAACGGCGGGCTGTTCACCTGGGGCGCCGCCCCGGCCAACGTCAACATCCGCAAGGTACTGTCCCGGTGCCTCGACCGCAAAGTCGCGTTTATTCCGGGCGGATCCTTTTACGCCAACAACCCGCAGGAAAACACGTTCCGCCTGAATTTCTCCTGCATGCCCGAAAAGCGCATCCGGGAGGGGATCAAGATCATCGGCGAGGAACTGGTACAGTTTTTAAGGGAGTGAAATAGTGACTAGTTGCTAGTGATTAGACACTAGTGAAAGGAAATGCCGCGCTTTCGCGCGGCATTTTGGAATTAAGGGCAAAAAAGAAGCGTCGTTGCGAGCGCAGCACAAACAGTTGACAGAATTCAGATCCGGTTGTCAGTATCGCTCCGCGAAAACTGTTGATAATCAAGAGACATCATGCGTGATGACGCGCCGCGGCGGAGGAAGCGGCGCGTTCTTGCAGTCGCCAGAAATTAGGACCGGTATCAGCGGTCGCTCCGCGAAGGCGGTTGAAGGTCAAGAGCCTGCCTCCGTCAAGTTCGCCATCCAAACAGTTGACAGAACACAGTTCCGGACCCAGTTATCGCTCTGTGAAATGGGTTGAAGTTCAAACCCTGCACACATCCAGTACGCCGCCGTTTCTTCATCAGGGGGTTTGGGGCGAAGTCCCATATTTATTTGGGTGGGTGGGCGGGAAGGCTAAGGCGGCGAACGGAAGGCGCGACTTGTTTTTAGTCTTACTCCACGCTTACAAAGCGACTACTGGCAGCTGGTTCTGAAAGCCGTCAACTGACATGTGGGCGGGAAAGCCAGGGCGGCGAACGGATGGTGGCGATTCGTCTTTTTCCATTTCCATTACCTTCTACCGCTTTCGCGGAGCGATAACTAACAACTAGCAGCTAGAAACTGACAACTCAAAAGGGTAACGCCCCTTCCGCTTTCGGGACAAACTCGGTGATATTGCCTTCGGCGTCGCTGACGTAGTGGCGGCCGCAGAGGCGCACCAGTGCGCGGTCGTGCGTCGCGATAATGACGGTTTTCTCGGCGAGATCGTGCGCGATCAGCGTCTGGATCTGTTCGCTGGACTGCGCGTCGAGGTTGGAGGACGGCTCGTCCATTATCATGATCTCGCGCTCGCCGAGCAGCCCGCGCAGAATCTTGATGCGCATCTTCTGGCCGTCCGACAGGTTCGCGGCGTTCTCCGAGATCATGCTGTCCAATCCGTCGGGCAGGCTTTGGGCCCAGCTCTTGAGCCCGGCGCGGTCGAGCAGCGCGAACAGCTCGTCGTCGGTCTTGTCGCGGCCGAGACAGAGGTTGTTGCGCAGCGTATCGTTGAACAGGTTGAGCGACTGGCTGATGTAGACACAGTCCTCGAGATAGGGCACAACGCGGGTGCGCTTGCGGGTGTCGTAGGAGATGACGCCGGTGGCCGGCTCCAACTCGCCGCGCAGCAGGCTGAGGAATGTGCTCTTGCCGCTGCCGGACGGGCCGGTCAGCGAGATGTGGTCGCCGCGCTGGATGTAGAACCGGTCGATGTGCACCGAGCGGCCGCTTGAGGCGTAGGTAAACGTCATGTCGCGCACCGTGATGTCGCGCCATTTTCGGTGCAGCAGCGCCACCTCCTCGGTGTCGCAGTCGGCCATCAGGTCGTCGTAGCGGCCCATCGAGATGCGGAAATCGACCAGACTTTGAATCGAGCCGGTCACCGCCGAGATCTGGCCTTTCAGCTGCGCGAAGATGCCTGTGTAGAAGATGACCCAGAACAGCGCCTCGTAGGCGGGGTTGCGGTAGAGCGTCAGCGCGATCGAGCCGAGGATCAGCAGCAGAATCGAGTAGGTGAACGCGTCGAAGATCCACTGGGTGCGCACATCGTAGATCGTTTTCTCGACCCCCTTGGCGTCGACGTCGGTCGAGCTGTGGTCGATCTTCTGCGCGAAGTAATCCTCGGCGTCCAGTTTTTTAATGGTCAATGTGTTGTTCTGGGTGTCGCTGACCATCGCGCGGTAGCCCGCGTTCATGCTGAAATACTCCTTCGCGAGCCGTACCTTTTTCGCCATCAGCCGCGACTGGACAAGGACGGTGAGCGCGATCATGCCGATCGCCAGCAGCGCGATCCAGATCGACTGGCGCGACAGCGAAACCGTCAGCACGATGAGGCCGACCCCCATGTTGACGAGATTGGTGAGGTAGGAGGAGACGACGGTGAACAGCTGGTTGTTGGCGTCGCTGACCACCTCTTTGATGAACTGTAATCCCAGCTCGATGATCTTTTCGCTGGGCAGCTGCAGGATCGTGACCAACGTGCGGCGGCGCAGCGAGCGCTGGTACACGCGGGCCTTCTTCTCGCTGTAGATGCGCAGCTGTCCCGACAGAAACGACTGGACGACGTAGTACGCCGCCAGCAGTCCGATGAACGTCAGCAGCCGCTGCAATGTGTACGGCTCGTTGAAGAACGTCGCCGTGATGAGCGAGTAGCCGTAGGTCAGCAGCTGCACCAGCAGACCGAGCGAAAAGAGGATGTAGAATTTGTTTCCGGTGAATTCCCGCCAAACGCGTTTCGCCAAAGACATAACAGCCGTGATCCTTTCAGGTATGATGGTATCAGTATAGCATAACGGGGCAAAGCAAATAGTGACTGGTGATTAGTGATTGGGAACTAGTGAATGGAAATACCGCGCGTAAGCGCGGCTTTTTGGATATACGGGCAATGCTTAAGGTCTTTCATGAACGGGTTCTGGAACCGAACTCTTTCAACTGTCAAGAACCTTCGCGCCGCTTAGGAGGATAATCATATTAGGCTCGGTGTCCGGATTGCTTCGCTGCGTTCGCAAAGACGATCCTTTTGTTCTTGCCCTTTATTCTAAAAATGCCGCGCTAAGCGCGGCATTTCCTTTCACTAGTAACTAATCACTGGTAACTAATAACTACCCGCCAAATAGGCTACCCCCGCCTGAAACGCGCGGGTCTCCTCCTTGCGCGGGCGGTCGGTGAGCAGCGTCCGCTCCTGGTTCAGCAGCGAGAACGCCACCATCTGTTCGGCGAGCGGTTCGGGGTCGCGGATCTCGAGCAACCCCTCGTCCGTCAGGGCACGCAGCGCGCGCTCGATGTAGTCGCGGGCGCCGTCGATAAAGCAGCGCTGAAAGATCTTTTTGGCGGCGTCCTGCTCGTACTTCAGGTCGAAGATGATCCGCGCGATTTTGGTCATCAGCGCGTACTCGGCGTCGTCGCCGTAGTGGTGGAACATCAGCGCGAAGGCGTCGCGCAGCGGCGCGGCCCTTGCGGTCTCCACAATCTTTTCGACCGGGGTGCGGTATTGGTTGAAGTGGTAGACGAAGTAGTCGAGAATCTCGGCGAGCAGCGCGTCCTTGTTCTCGTAATGGTAGTACAGGCTCGCGGCTTTGATGCCGATGCGGTCGGCGATGTCGTTGACCGTCGTGTTGGCGTATCCCCTCTCGGCGATGCAGTCAACGGCGGTCAAAAAGATCTTTTCACGGGTATCGGCGGCTTTTCCCAACGGGATTCCTCCCTTTAGCTATTCGGCGGCGGTTTCGGACTGCGTCAGTTTTTGTTTGGCGTTGTGTTCATCGATGAAATCGACGACGTAGCGGTCGTTGTAGCGGATATAAAGCACCGCCGCGATGGCGACGAAGCCCGCCGCGATGAGCGCGGTCAGCCGGACGCCGAACACAGTCGGGTAGTCATTGGTCGCGCCGACGTACATGACGGCCGAGACGACAAACATGACGAGCGCGTTGGAGGCCTTGTAGGCGAACTGGCGCGCGGCGACGTACATGCCGGTTTTGTTCTCACCGGTCAGGATGCGGTCGTACTGCGCGAGGTCGGCGAAGGCGGCGTGGGGCAGGATGTTGGTACACGCGATCGGGAACGCGATCAGGATACCGATCAGGAACGCGCAGATGACGCTGCCGACCGTTGCGGTGTCACCCGCAAAACCGACGATCAGCGGCGACGTGACGACCGCGGTGCCGAGGAGCGTCGAGATCGGTTTGTAGAAGAAGATGCCGACGTAGACAAAGATGTAGGCGATGCAGGCGAAGATGAGCAGCGGCTTTTTGCCGAATTTGCGGTTGAGGCGGTTGACGAGCGGATAGGTGCTGATGCCGAGCACGATGCTGATGGCCAGCACAATGGTGGCGAAGGTATCCTTCAGGCCGAGCAGCACGTCGATGTAGAACAGCATGGCGGTGTTGAAGAACGCGAAGCCGCCCTGCATGACGAGGTAACCGAACAGCACGGTGCGGAAATGCTTGTTTTTCAGCGTCGTGCTGAAACTTTTCAGGATCGGGGAGTAGCTCTGCTGCGACTCGACGTACTCCTTCTCGCGCAGCGTAAAGGACGGAATGATCGCGCAGATCGCGCCGAGCGCGGCGAAGACGGCGAAGGTCAGCCGCCACGCGGTGACGGTCTCGAAGCCCTGCGTCTTAAACATCCCGACGAGGAAGGGGTGGGCGTAGATGATCGCCGAGCCGATGACGAAGTTGAAGCTCTGAATGCTGTAGAAAAAAACGCGGCGTTTCGTGTCGGTGGTCAGCTCGGCCTGCAGCGCCTGATAGGGAATGCAGTACAGCGTCGAGGCGAGGTAGTACAGCAGCATCATGGCGCAGACCCAGATGATGTTGAGCGCGGTCGGGGTGCCGTTGGGCGGAAAAAAGATCATCAGGCAGGTCAGCGCGTAGGGGATGGCCGCCCAGCGCATGAACGGGATGCGCTTGCCGTTCTTGTTGGTCGACCGGTCGGACATCGAGGCGACCCACGGGTCGGTAATCGCGTCGAAGACCATGCCGCCCGCGCGGATCGCGCCGAACGAGCCGATCGCGAGCAGCAGCGGAAGACCCGAACTCTCGGTGACGTTAAAGAATTTCAGCGAGTAGGTGATGATGAGACCGTTGATGACGGCGCGCGCAAAATCGCCGAGGCAGAACGCAAAAATTTTTCCGGTACTGATCTGCTTTTTCAAGTGATGTTCCTCCCCATAAGGATTCTGTCTTGTTGTTTCAGGACTTTTGATGTATGATATTCTATATATATTATCATGTCAGACGGCAAATTGGTAGAGGGAGAACGATCATGTTGTTGGATATTAAGGAAAAAGTAACGCTCGGCGGTTTTCCGCAACAGATTCACATCAAAGGCTCGGATCCCGCAAATCCGGTTATTCTTTTCCTGCACGGCGGCCCCGGCATCTCGAACCGGCACGCGGTGATGAACCAGTACACGGTGCTGTGCGACGAGTTCACGATTGTCGCGTGGGACCAGCGCGGCACGGGCGGCTCCTACGAGGGCATCGACGTCAAGACGCTGACCTTCGATCGGCTGATCGAGGACGGCTACGAGCTGTGCGTCTACCTCTGCAAAAAACTGAACCGCAAAAAGATCTTTCTGGTCGGCGGCAGCTGGGGCAGCGAGCTCGGCACCTACATCGCCTACCGGCACCCCGACGTCGTGGCGGCCTATATTGGTTACGGGCAGGTCGTGAACGGCGGGCTCAACGAATCCATCAGCTTTGAGTACTGCATCAAAAAGGCGAACGAGGCCGGAGACCTGAAGTCGATCGAGATCCTCAATCAGGTCGGGCCGCCCGTCAACGGGCAGTACAACGGCGGGTTCGACGGCATGATGGCCCAGCGCAAAATCTTAAAGAAATACGGCGGACACAGCACCAAGAAGGGCGGCTACTTTAAGACGACCGTTCTGCCGATGCTGTTTTCGGGCGAGTACACCCTAAAGGACATCGTCGGCCTCGTCAAGGGGTACAAGCTTGTGCTGACCGAGATGTGGCAGTACGTCGCCGACACCGATTTTATCAAAGAGTGCAACCAGTTCAAGATGCCGTACTACATTTTCCAGGGGCGGCTGGACAACAACACCCCGTCTTCGCTGGTGCAGGGGTACTTCGACATCATCGAGGCGCCCGAAAAAGAGCTGGTCTGGTTCGAGCACTCGGCCCACGGCCCCATCTCGGAGGAACGCGAGAAATTCATGGCGTTATTGCGCGAACGGTTCCGTAAAATAGAGAGTTAAGCGTTACAGGAGCGGGCATGATTAGACGCGACACCATCATCGACGCGCTGCATCTGGCTCTGGTTCCGCTGCCGTTCTATCACGCGCTGTGGTTGGAGGGAGCGGACGGAACCGGCACGGTCGACGAGTATTCCGATATACAGATTTGGGCCGATGTCGAGGATTCCGACCTCCGGCTCGCCGTCGACATGGCCGAAAAGACGATGGCGGAACTCGCCGAACTTGAGGCGGGGTACATCGTCCACACGGACAACCCGAAAGTATTCCAGCGCATCTACCGCCTTAAAGGAACGTCGCCGTACCTCGACATCCAGTTCAACTGGCAGCTGCACTCGCGCCCCGCCGCAGAATCGACGTTTATCATCGGCGACCCCGTCGAGGGCACAAAAATCCTGTTCGACAAGAGCGGCGTCATCCGCTTCAAGGTCTACAACGCGGCGGACTACACCAAAATTCATCAGAGCCTGCTCGGCGAATGCCGGTTCCGGTTCTCTCAGATCCACCAGATTCTGAAATGGATCGAGCGCGGCAACACGCTCGAGGCGGACGCCGCGTACAACTTCTATGTGTTGGCGCCGCTGGTTGTGGCGCTGCGGCTGGTCTACACGCCGGCGCACCCCGATATCGGGTACGCCAACATCTCGCGCCACCTGCCCGCGGCGGAGCTCAAAAAGCTCGACGCCGTCGTGCGCGTCGCGACGCTGGACGGCATGCGCCGCAGCATCCCCTACGCGGTGGAGTGGTATAAAGAGCTGGAGAAGCAGTATCAAAAATCGATGGTTAGTGAATAAAGTGCCGGCCGAAAGGCTGGCACTTTATTTAGTTACTAGTTGTTAGTGATTAGTGACTGGTGAAAAGTAGAGTCGCTCCGCGGCTCGTCGGTAATCTCCACTTAACTCGGAAACTTT
>JAVBVJ010000033.1:0-18318 GCA_031554355.1 Oscillospiraceae bacterium | reverse complement strand
GACGATCCGCGCGCTCGGCGCGCAGTACCGCATCGCCGTCATCGAGGGGGACATCGACTCCACCGTCGATGCCCGAAAGATCGCGGACGAACAGGCGCAGGCCGTTCAGATCCGCACCGGCGGGATGTGCCATCTCGACGCGCCGATGGTGCGGCAGGGCATCGACACGCTGGATCTGGATCAACTGGATCTGATTTTTCTGGAAAATGTCGGGAATCTGGTCTGCCCGGCCGAGTTCGATACCGGCGAGGATCTGAAAGTGATGATCCTGAGCGTGCCGGAGGGCGACGACAAGCCGCTCAAGTACCCGCTGATGTTCTCGGTCTGCGACGCGCTGATCGTCAACAAGATCGACTACCTCCCCGACGAGGGGTTCGACCTCG
The DNA here is from genome assembly GCA_031554355.1 of Oscillospiraceae bacterium. GTDB lineage: Bacteria > Bacillota > Clostridia > Oscillospirales > Ruminococcaceae > JAVBRN01. Next base: position 17,935 of record JAVBVJ010000033.1, on the reverse strand, counting down.
AGACGCTCGGGGCGCATGTGCGGAAACTGAACCATAACGCGCCGATCTTCCCGGTCTCGTGCCGCTACGAGAAGGGCATCGCGGCGTGGTGCGCGTGGCTGGAGAGCCGCATCGCCGAAAAAAAGGCGCAACCGGGCAGCGATAAAACGGAATAATACGCAATAGATACCGCAAATTTGGCGGAGATGTGCTATGATAAAATTTCGGGTGATTTGTTAAAAAAATTGAAAGGATAAAAGGAAGATGCAATTTAAGTTGAATGAGATCCAGCAGATGATTCAGGACCTCGCGCGGGAGATCACCGAAAAGGAAATCGCCCCCCGCGCAAAGGAGATCGATGAGGGGCGCAGTGTTCCGCTCGACCTGTTCGAGAAGATCGCGGACGCGGGCATCCTCGGCATCTCGCTGCCTGAGGAGTACGGCGGATCCGACAGCGGCAATGTGGCACTGGCGTGCGCGATGGAGGAATTTGCCAAAGCGTGCCCGAGCGTCAGCACCTCGCTGCTGGTCTGTATCTCTTTCCTGCAGGCGGTTCTGTACTTCGGAAACGACGCGCAGAAAGAAAAGTACCTCGCCGACGGTATCGCCGGCAAGTTCCGCGGCTCCCTTGCGTTCACCGAACCCGGAACCGGTTCCGACCCCAAACAGGTCACAACGACCGCCAGAAAAGAGGGCGAGTACTACTACCTGAACGGCACCAAGCGCTTTATCACGAACGCCAGTTACGACGGCCCGATTCTGCTGTTCGCGAAGGATTCCGAGACCAACAACATCACGGCGTTTCTCTTCGACAAAAAGGCGGAGGGCTACTCGCTATCGACCCCGTGGGATACCGTCGGTATGCGTGGCAGCGCGATCTACGACGTGTTCCTCGACAACGTCAAGGTCCATGAGAGCTGCGTGATCGGCACCCCCGGCAAAGGATTCCCGATTCTGCTCGGCACCGTCGCCTACAGCAAAATTTCGCTTTGCGCGACCTTTGTCGGCACAATGGCGGCGTCCTACGAGCTGGCCGTGAAGTACGCGAAGGAAAAGACGCACCGCGATTCCACGATCGCCAAGTTCCAGACCATCCAGGTCAAGATCGCCCGCATCGCCGCAATGGTTGAGAGCGCCCGCCTGATGACGATGCGCCTCGCCGAGGAGGGCGACAGCCGCGAGAACCTCGACCACCTGAAAGCGTGGGTCGGCATGGTGAAAGCGTATGTGTCGGATCTGTCGGTCGAGAGCAACCTGCTCTGCATGAACATACTGGGCGCCTACGGCGTGACCGAGGAATACCACGTCGAGCGCTTCCTGCGCGACTCGCTGATTGCGCCGCACATCGAAGGCGTCTCGGACCTGCAGCGCGTCATCGCCGGTTCCTACATCCTCGGCACCGACGACAATCTCGTTTAAAATAGTATTATTAATTATAAGGAAAAGAGAAACAGGTAATTACATATGAATATGCTGGTTTGTGTCAAACAGGTTCCGGACACCGCAGAGATCAAGATCGATCCGGTCAAAAACACGCTGATCCGCGAGGGCGTTCCGAGCATCCTGAATCCGTTCGACGGGTACGCGCTCGAGGCCGCTGCCCGGATCAAGGACAAGAATCCCGATTCTAAAATCACCGTTTTATCGATGGGTCCGCCGCAGGCCGTCGCCGTCCTGAAAGAGGCGATCTCGATCGCGGCGGACGGCGCGTATCTGGTCAGCGACCGCGCATTCGGCGGCTCCGACACGTTGGCGACGAGCTACATCCTCTCCGAGACGATCAAGAAGCTCGAGGAGACCGAAGGCAAGTTCGACATCATTTTCTGCGGCAAGCAGGCCATTGACGGCGACACCGCGCAGGTCGGACCCGAAATCGCCGAGCATCTGGGCTACCCGCAGGTGACCTACGGGCTCGAGGCCGAGGTCGACGGCGATCTGGTCAAGGTCCGCAAGGAGGTCGAGGGCGGCTGCGAGATCATCGGCGTGAAAACACCGTGCGTGCTGACCTTCACAAAACCGTCGTGGGAGCCGCGCTTCCCGAATATCAAGCGCAAGATGATGGCGAGCAAAGCCGAAATCCCGACCGTGACCGCCGCCGATCTGCCCGACATCAATCTCGAGCTGGCCGGCCTGAAGGGATCCCCGACGAAGGTTAAAAAGACCTTTGTGCCGCAGAAGAAACAGGGGGGAACCAAAATACAAGAGGAATCCGCGAAAGACTCGGCAGAGAAGCTCTTCCAACTGCTCAGCGACGCCGGGTTGATATAGGGGGATACGAAAATGGAAGCAAAAACGAAAGACCTGTGGGTCTTCATTGAGACCGATAAAGACGGCGGCCCGAAAAACGTGGGGCTGGAACTGCTGACGCCGGGCAGAATGCTGGCCGAGAAACAGGGCGGCGCGCTCGTTGCGGTCGTCATCGGCAACAACGTACAGGCGTCGGTCGACGCCGCGTCCGCGCTGGGCGCCGACAAAGTGATCGTGGTGGAGGGCGCGGAGTACGCCCAGTACACCACCGACGCCTACACCATCGCGCTGACAGCGCTTGTTCAGAAATACGCACCGACCAGCATGCTGATCGGCGCCACCAACAACGGACGGGATCTGGGTCCGCGTCTGTCCTGCAGACTGAAGACCGGCCTGACCGCCGACTGCACCTCGCTGGACATCGACCCCGAGAGCGGCAACGTCGCGTGGACGCGTCCCGCGTTCGGCGGCAACCTGCTGGCGACGATCCTGTGCCCCGACCACCGCCCCCAGATCGGAACGGTGCGTCCCGGCGTGTTCAAGAAAGGTGCGGCGGGCGCCGCGAAAGCGGAGATCATTCAAGAGGACATCCATGTCGACGCCAAGGACATCCGCACCCAGGTGCTGGAGTTCATCCCCGATGCGGGCGGCGAAAACGTCGATCTCGAGAGCGCGGAAATCATCGTTTCCGGCGGCAGAGGCGTCGGCGGCCCCGACGGATTTGCGCCGGTGCGCGCGCTTGCGGCGGAACTGGGCGCCACGGTCGGCGCGTCGCGCGCGGCGGTCGATGCGGGTTGGATTGCCCACGCGCATCAGGTCGGCCAGACCGGCAAGACGGTCGGACCCAAGATGTATGTCGCTTGCGGCATCTCGGGCGCGATTCAGCACGCGGCCGGCATGAGCAGCTCGGAGTGCATCATCGCCATCAACTCGGACGAGAGCGCCCCGATCTTTGATATCGCGGATTACGGCGTTGTCGGAAACCTCTTCGAGGTGCTGCCGGCGCTGACAGAGATCATCAAGAAGTCCAAGGCGTAGTCGAAACGGTGCGAAAGCTGCGCACTATATTAAATGTAATAAAGAGGACACAATAATGTTTGAGACGATTCAATTTGAGATGCGGGATCAAATCGCGATTATCACGCTGAACAGCCCGGCGACCATGAATGCGCTCAGCAACAAGATGATCACGGATCTGCACGCCGCGCTAGATGAGGTGGAGGCCTCGGCGGATGTGCGCGTTTTGATGATCTGGGGCGGCCAGGAGAAGTTTTTCTGCGCCGGCGGCGATCTGAACGATCTTTGTAAAAGCAGCCCGAACGACGCCTACGACATGTCCATTCGAAGCCAGCGGATCTACGCCCGGTTTGAGGCGCTCCGCATCCCGACCGTCGCGGCGGTCGGCGGCCTCGCGTTCGGCGGCGGCTTCGAGATTTCGCTGGCCTGCGATTTCCGCATCATCACCGAAAAGACCAAGTTCGGGCTGACGGAAGTGGCGCTCGGCCTGATTCCGGGCGGCGCGGGCACGGTGCGTCTGCCGAAACTGGTCGGCGCGGCGAAAGCCAAGGAGCTGATGTTCCTCGGCGAGATCGTGCGGGCGGACGACGCGATGCGGCTTGGCATTGCGAACAGAATGGCTCCGGTCGGTGAACTGTTTGAGTTTGCGCTTGATTTTGCGCAGAAACTCGCGAAGCAGGCGCCGATTAGCATAGCATCCATGAAAAAGCTGATTCGGGAGGGCGAGTATCTGCCGGCGGCTGTTGCCTGTGAACTGGAGGCGACGACGTTTGGGCTGATCTTCGACACCAAGGACGCCAAAGAGGGTATGGCGGCGTTTTTGGAGAAGCGCGAGCCGAAGTACATCGGCAAGTAGCGGTTTTCGGATCGGCGGCGTGGATTTTTGTGAGCAACACAGGAATCGTGCTGTTACTATCTTAAATAATAAAGAAAGGAGAAAAACATGAAGAATACCGGAAATGTTGTTTTTATCACAGGTGCTGCATCCGGCTTAGGTGAGGGCGTTGCGCGCTACTACGCAAAGCTCGGCAACAAGCTGGTGCTCACCGACCTCTCGGAGGAGAGCGGAAATGCCCTGGCAAAGGAGCTTGGACCCGACGCAATCTTTGTGAAGGCGGACGTCACCAGCGAAGCGGATATGCAGAAAGCGGTGGACGAAAGCATCAGCAAGTTTGGCCGCATCGATGTATTAGTGGCCTGCGCCGGCATCGGTTCCGGCTGCAAGGTTGTCGGGAGAAGCGGCCCGCATCCGATCGATGCGTTCAAGAAAGTCATCGACATCGACCTGATCGGCACGTTCAACTCGATCCGTCTCTGCGCCGACAAAATGCAGAATAACGAACCCAACGAGGACGGTGAGAGAGGCGTTATCATTCTCACTTCGTCCATCGCCGCAGTGGAAGGACAGATCGGCCAATCGGCCTACTCCGCGGCAAAGGGTGGCGTGAACGGTCTCGTACTGACCTGCGCGCGGGAGTTCACGACCATCGGTATCAGAATCAACGCGATTTCTCCGGGAATCATGGCGACACCGCAGTTGCTGGCGCTTCCCGAAGATGTTCTCGCGTCGCTCGCGAAAAGTGTTCCGTTCCCGTCCCGTTTGGGAAAACCCGAAGAGTTTTCGCAGACCGTTGATTTTATCGTCACCTGCCCCATCGTCAACGGTACGAATATTCGTATCGATGGCGCGCTCCGCATGGCTGCCCGTTAACCAAGGCACCGATTCAATGAAATTGCTCAAAATGTTCGCGTTTCAAGAGTATTTTCACGGCAGTTCCATTCACAAACGGATTTCACAAACTAAAAATGATGGAGAATTAGAAAATGAAAAAAACGACAGTTATTTCGTTGATCATGGTGGTCGCGATTGTCATCGGTCTGCTGGCCGGCTGCGGACCGAAGACCGATACCCCGCCCGCCACCGACACCCCGACCCCCGAGACGAGAACCCCGATCACCCTGCGCCTGTCGCACGGCATGATCCCCGATTTCAGCATCGGCGTAGCTGCCACTGCGTTTAAAGAGAAAATGGCTGAGCTGAGCGGCGGCACCGTCACCATCGACGTCTATGACTCCGCCTCGCTGGGCGCGGACGTTGTGACCACCGAGTACTGCATGATGGGCGACCTCGATTTCGCCACCATCTCCTCCTTCGCGTTTGCCACGACCGCCGGTATCGATCAGGTTCTGCTGTATGACCTGCCCTGGCACCTCAAAGGCAACGAAGATTACATGCTGAAAGTCGTCAACGGCGACCCGGCCTACAAGACCATCTTCACCGATCTTGCGGCTGAGAAAAACCTGAAAGTTCTTGCGTTCGGCCACATCGGCGGCTACGGCTTCGGCGGCACGACCAAGATCACCAAAGTCGAAGACATGAACGGCAAGAAAATGAGAACCGCTGAGAACGCCATGGTCGTTGACCTGTTCAACAGCATCGGCGCGAAGCCCGTTGTTATCAACATCGGCGAAGTATACTCCGCCATTCAGCAGGGCGTCTGCGACGGCATCTACTCCACCCTGACCATGATGTACATGTACAAAACCTACGAGATGGCGACCGAAGTCGTCGAGTATGACAACGCCTGGTGCTACACGTTCCTCGTTATGAACCTCGAGAAGTTCAACGCGATGGACGCCGAGCTGCAGGGCTGGGTTCTGGAAGCCGCCGCTTTGTGGCAGGACACCTGCCTCGCCCAGGAGAAACTGGACCGCCAGACCGTTATCGATGATATGGCCGCGAAGAATGCGACCTATGCCATGCTGACCGCCGAAGAGAAAGACGCGTTCAGCGCCGCTTGTGAGCCCGTCAGAACCAAGTGGAGAGATGTTATCGGCGCCGACCTCTACGATTCGTCCGTCGATTTCGTCAACAGCCTCGGCTAAGATTTCTAGTTCAAAGGGTACACTTAAATTCGCATTGATGCATCCCATGCGTCGTCAGTGAAAGGAGCAATTTCATTGAAATTACTAAAATTACTGGATAAGCATTTCGAGGAATTTATCGTCGTTATCCTCTTCTCATGGGTCATCCTGCTCATCTTTGCGCAGGTGGTCTTCCGGTATTTCATCCCTTCGGTGAATATCCCCTGGACGGAGGAGCTCGCGCGGTATTCTTACATCTTCATGGTCTTTATCGGCGTCTCGATGTGTACGCGCACCGACGGCCATCTGAAGGTGGACATTCTCAAGGGTGTGTTGTCGCCCAAATGGCAGAGAATTCATCGGATTTTTCTGGAAATCTGCGTCGCGGCATTCTTTATCTTCCTGATTCCGAGCGCGTTCAAGATTGTCCACGCACAGCAGTTGTCCGCTAAACTGCTGCCGATTTCCAGAATCCCGATGTACTTGTTCAGCTATTCGATGGTCGCGATGACGTTCCTGGTCCCGCTGCGGTCGTTCCAAGCCATCGTGCTGGAGTTCTTAGAGCTCCGGAAGATGAAAAAGGGCGGCGACAATACGGAGATGAAGGAGGAAGACATCGCATGACAGCAGGAATCGTTCTGATAATTCTGATCGTACTGCTCGGGCTCGGTTTTCCGATCTTCGCCGCGATGGGTTTTTCGGCCGTTCTCGGGTTTACGCAGACCGGCGCCAACACGGTGCTGTTTCTGAACTCTTCGTTTAGCGGGCTGGACTCCTTTCCGCTGATGGCGGTTCCGTTCTTTATCCTCGCCGGGAAACTGATGGAGGAGAGCGGCATCTCCGAGCGTCTGGTGGACCTCATCAACTTCTTCATCGGCAAGATCGCCGGTGCGCTGGCGATTGTCGGCGTCGTGACCTGCGCGCTGTTCGGCGCGGTCTCGGGCTCCGCGATTGCGACCTCCGTGTCCGTCGGCGGCATCGTCATGCCGGGCATGGAGAAGGACGGCTACGACAAAGCGTTCGGCGCGGCGCTGATGGGCGTTGCGGGAACGATCGGCGCATTGATTCCGCCCAGTATGACGTTCATCATTATCGGCGCGCTGACCGGCACGTCGATCGGCGACCTGTTCATCGCCGGCGTCATTCCGGGCATTATGGTAACGATCGCGCTCTGCATCACCGCTTACATCATCGCCAAAAAACGCGGTTATTACAACCACGACCGCCAGGTAGACCGCAGCCTGAGGGGTTTCTGGAAGGTGCTGAAGCGCTCGTTCTTCGCGATTCTGTGCCCGGTGATCATTCTCGGCGGCATCTACATGGGCATCTGCACCCCGACTGAAGCGGGTGTTGTTGCCTGCATCTACGCGGTGATCGTTGCCTGCTTCATCTACCGCACCACCAATCTGAAGAAGCTGTACAAGGTTATTGCGGAGGCGGCGCGCCTTTGTATCGTAACAATGGTGATCGTCGCGTTCGCAACCGGCTTTGCGCGGTACCTGACCATGGTCAACGTCCCGCAGCAGCTGGCGGCCTTCATGGCGTCCATCAGCCACAGCAAACTCGCGTTCCTGTTCATCGTCAGCGTGTTCCTGCTGTTCGTCGGCTGTATCATGGACACCACCCCCGCCGCGATTGTACTTGCACCGATCCTCTACCCGATCGCCATGAATTTCGGCGTACATCCCGTGCACTTTGCCATGATCATGAGCCTTGCCCTGCTGGTCGGACTTGCCACACCGCCCGTCGGCGCGAACCTCTATGTTATGGCGAGCATGACGAAGCTGCCGTTTATGAAGATCGCGAAACAGATGGTGCCCTTCATCGGCGCGGTACTGGTCGTACTGGTTATTCTGATTTTCTTCCCGGTGCTTTCGACAGTTTTTGTCGCATAATACCAAACGGATGTACCTGCCGGCGGGTCTCGAAAGAACCCCCGCCGGCGGGTACCTCTGAACGCTATACCGGAACACCGCAAAACGCGTTTGTGGATCCTTTCTTTTTGAGTGCAAAACAGCGTTGATTTTATTGGAGTTTTCTCATGCTGGAAGTCCGTCAACTGACTAAAAACTACGGCGACAGAATCGGAATTTCTGACGTCTCGTTTTGCATTGAAAAAGGACACATCTACGGCTTTCTGGGGCCGAACGGCGCCGGAAAAACAACCACGCTGAAACTGATCACGGGGTGCCTTGCGGCGACATCGGGTCAGGTGTTGGTCGACGGCGTCGATATCTTCGACGAGCCGCTCGAGACCAAAAAGCGCATCGGCTATCTGCCGGAACAGCCGCCGGTCTACCGGGACATGACGGTGCTGGAGTACCTCCGCTTTGTCGCGGCGGCCAAAGGCGTTTCCGCGCCGGCGCGGGACGACCAAATCGGGCAGATCATGAAGAAGGCGAAGATCGCCGACGTGTCCGGTCGGCTGATCCGAAACCTGTCCAAGGGCTATGTGCAGCGCGTCGGCATCGCGCAGGCATTGGTCGGGCAGCCCGAGATCATCATCCTCGACGAGCCGATGGTCGGCCTCGACCCGAAGCAGATCATCGACACGCGCAACCTGATTCAAAGTTTAAGCGAGCAGCACACCGTGCTGTTCAGCAGCCATATCCTGTCCGAGGTGCGCTCGGTCTGCGACCGCATCATGATCATCGCCGAGGGCAAACTATTGGCCGACGACACACCGGAAAACCTCGAGGCGCAGTTCAGCGGCGAGCCGACCGTCGACCTCACGGTCAAGGCGACCGAGAAGCAGGTTAAAAAGATTCTGTCCGGCGTCAAGAGCGCCGATTCCTTCACCTACGAGCCGCGCGAGGACGGCGCCGCCGACGTCGCGGTCTACCTCGCGGCCGACCGGGATGTCAGCGAGGACATCTTCTTCGCGTTCGCCGACGCCCGCCGGCCCATTTTGAAGATGAACTACAACCGCTCCAGCCTGGAGGAGGTCTACCTCTCGCTGACGAAGCAGGCCGAGCGCAGAACCGAGCCCCCGACCATCACCGAGAAGTTCGGCCGCTTTTTCGCGGCCGCCGGAAAGAGGGAGGGGGACGGCCGATGAAAGCTGTATTTCTGCGCGAGCTGCGCTCGTACTACACCAGCATGATCGGCTATCTGTTCGCGGCCGTGATGCTGCTGTTTATCGGCATCTACACCGTCATCGTCAATTTCCAGGGTGCGTTTCCGTACTTTGAGCAGGTGCTGAGCAGCCTGACCTTTATCTTGCTCATCATCGTGCCGATTCTGACGATGCGGACGATCTCCGAGGAGAAGCGCCAAAAAACCGATTCGCTGCTCTACGCGCTGCCGCTGAGCATGACGAAAATCGTGCTGGGCAAATACTTCGCCATCCTTGTCGTATTCGCGGTGCCGGTCCTCATCACCTGCGTCTACCCGCTGATTCTCTCGCTGTTCGGTACCATCTACTTCGGCATGACCTACGCCGTGATTCTGGCGTTCTTCATGCTTGTCGCCGCCTTTATCGCGGTCGGCGTATTCGTGTCGTCGATCACCGAGAACCAGATCGTGGCCGCCAGCATCACGTTCCTGCTGATTCTGGTCAACTATCTGTCGACCAGCCTCGCCGACTTTATCCCGAGCACCCCGCAGGTCAGCTTCATCGCGTTCGCGGTCATGGGGTTGCTGGTCGGTCTGGTGGTGCGCAACCTGACAAAAAACACGGCGGTCGGCCTCGCGGTCGCGCTGGTCTGGATCGCCGTGCTGCTGATATTACTGCTGACGCGGCGCGAGCTGTTCACGGGGCTGTTCCAGCGCTTTTTGAGCAGCTGCTCGCTGTTTGACCGCTTCAACTCCTTCCTGCGGGGCATCTTCGACGTCCGCGTGCTGATCTTTGACGTCTCCGTCATCGCGGTCGCGCTGCTGTTGACGGTGCAGTCGATGGAGAAACGGAGGTGGAGCTGATGGCGCAAAAAACGCCGGAGGGAACCTCCGTACAGCGCGCGAAAACCCGCACTTTTAAGATGGGCGCGTACAGCGCGGCGCTGTCGGCGCTCGTGATTCTGATCGTCGTCGCCGTCAACGTCTTTGCCGGACTGCTGCCGGCCAGCGCCACGGTGCTGGATCTGTCCAAGGAGGGGTTCCTCGACCTCTCGCCCGAGACCGAGGAGATTGTGGGCCGCGTATCGCAGCCGATCCACATCTATCTGGTCACGCAGGCCGGGTACGAGGACAACGTCATCGAACAGGTGCTGGAGCGCTACCGCGAGATGAACAGCCTGATCACCGTCTCGGTGATCGACCCGGTCGCCTCGCCGACCTTTATGGAACCGTACACCGACGAGACGGTCTACAACAACAGTCTGGTCGTGACGAGCGCGACGCGCAGTAAGTACATCCGCTACGAGGAGATCTACGTCGCGAACGAGATCAGTGCCTACACGGCGGAGACGGCGGGGCAGACCACGACCGACGTCCTGTTGGAGGAGTGCCTGACCGGCGCGATCGATTTCGTCACGCGGGAGACGCTGCCGAAGCTGTATGTGCTGTCCGGCCACAACGAGATGCCGATCGACGAGACGCTGCGCGCGTCCATTGAGAGACAGAACATCTCGGTCGAGGAGCTCAATCTGCTGACGGCGAATGAGGTGCCCGCCGACTGCAACGCGCTGTTCCTCTACAGCCCGACGGCGGACCCGGACATGGGCGAGATCCGGAAGATCGAGGCGTATCTCCAGCGGGGCGGCCGCCTGATTCTGATCACCGACCACACCGAGATCGACCATCTCCCGAACCTGCTGCTGCTCATGGAATACTACGGCGTCGAGGCCGTATCCGGCGTGGTGATGGAGCTCGACACCGCCTATTCCATTCAGAATAACATCTACTATCTGCTGCCGAGCCAGTCGATTCACGACATCATGAATCCGCTGATTCAGACGAAAAAACTCAACCTGATGCCGATCGCGCACGGCCTCGTGCCGACCGAGGAAACCATCGCGGGCGTGACGGTCAGTCCGTTGCTCGTGTGCTCGGACAGCAGCTACGCCAAAACCGACCTTGGCGGTTCGCTCGAGCAGGCGGACGGCGACGTCGGCGGCCCCTTCGCGCTGGGCATGACGGTGCAGGCGGCGACCCGCAGCGGCGCCGAGAGCCGTCTGGTCTGGTTCACGACCTCCGGCATGCTGAACGCCAGCGTCGATTCGATGGTCTCGGGCGCCAACACCACGATGTTCCTAGGCGCGCTCAACTGGACCTGCTCGGACGAGGACGCGGTGACGATTCCCGCCAAGAATATCTCGATCAAATCGCTGGTCATTCCGACCGCCGCCAGCACGTTCTGGAGCGCCGTGCTCATCGGCGTCGTCCCCGGCATCTTTATCGCTGCGGGCATCGCCGTCTGGGTCGTAAGGAGGCGGAGATGATCAAGCGCAGACGGACACTCATTGTATTATCGGCGGTGCTGCTGGTATTGGTGGCGGCGTGTGTCACGCTGTACACCGTCACGAAAAACAGCGGCGGCGCGGGCGAACTCGTCGCGATACCGACGGCGGCGGCCGGGGACATCACCGCGCTGTCGTGGTCGGCGGACGGCGGCGAGACGCTGACGATCCGCAACGAGAACGGCGTTTGGGTCACGCCCGCCGACGCGACATTCCCCGTCGATGCGGATTCCGAGACCCTGCGCGGCATGATCGACGGCATCAGCGGCATGACCGCGAAAAGCGAGATCACGAACCCCGACAGCGACGCGGTGTACGGGCTCGACAATCCGCGCTGCCGCATCACGGTTTCGACGGCGGTCGGGGACATCACCTACACCGTCGGCGGGGTTGTATCGGTCGGTGCAAAGCCGATCTACGACAGCTACTATGTGCGGTGCAGCGGCGCCGATAGCGTATTCGTCGTCGACAGCCGGGCCTTCGCACATTTCGGCGCGGACATCTACGCGCTCGTGCGGCAGGAGGCGATCCCCGAGCTCAGCGCGCTGCGCGGTTTCGTCGCCGAGGGCAGGGGAACGCGCACCGAATTCAATTATATCGCGGACAGCGGCGCGATCAGCTACACCGACCGCTATCTCTGGTACGCGCCGACCGAAAACGGCGGTTACAACCCGCTGTCGGCGGAGGCCGTCCAGAAATTCAACAACAACATCCTCGGGCTCGCCTGGGTTCGCTGTATCGCCCACAATGCAACAAATACCGAGCTCGCGCAGTACGGGCTGACCGACGACGCGGCGGTGAGGATCACGGTGCAGTACCTCGTGCGCGAGATGACCGACACCGGCGCCACGGACGCGGCGGGCAAACCGGTCTACGAGAACACCGAACGCATCGAGACGTTCGCGGTGCTGCTCGGCGGGTACGTCGATCAATACTGTTACGCGCGGCTTCCGGGCTCCGCGATGGTGTACCTGATCGACGTCGAGCGGGCGGACGCGCTGATGCACGCCGACATCGAGAGCCTGCGCGCCACCGATCTCTGCCTGATGAATTGGGCGACGGTAGGGGCGGCCGACATTACGGTTGACGGCACGGCGTACCGCATGGACCGCGACGGCGCTGGCGTCTTTACAAGCGGCGCGGCATTGGAACCCGCGGCGGTCGACGAGTTCCTGAACACGATCTACAGAATTAAGGCCGCGGAGATCCTCACCGGTTTTGTGCCGTCCGGCGACCCGAAACTGACACTGACGTTCCACCGCAACACCCCGGCCTTTTCGACCGTGACGATCGAATTCCACCAGTACAACGGCAGCCTGTACGCGGTCACCTTCAACGGCGAGACGCGGCTGGCCGTCAAGCGGGAACAAGTAGAACAGCTGTGCGTGCTGGCTGAAAACCTGTTCCCGGGCAGTTAAATAAGCGCTTTATTTAAAAAATTAATATAAAGGTAGGTATGAATCATGTCCAAAAACGTCGTTATAGTGGAAGCGTGCAGAACGCCTTTCGATAAGTTCGGCGGCGCGCTGAAAGACATCTCGAGCATCGAGCTCGGCAAGTTCGTTCTGGAGAAAGTCATGGAGCGCGCGAATCTGCCGAAGGACATCGTCGGCGAGGTGTTCTACGGTTCCTGCATGCACGCGGAGTTCGCGCAGTACCAGAACATCCCGGCGCGTCAGGCCGTCCTGAAAGCCGGATTCCCGAGCGAGACACTGAGCTGCTCGGTCGACCGCGCGTGCTGCTCGTCGCTCTACGCCGTGGAGCTCGCGTATCAGGCGATCATGAACGGCGATCAGGAAGTCTGCATCGCGTGCGGCGCCGAGAACATGAGCAATGTGCCGCTGCTGGTGCCGCCCTCCGTTCGCTGGGGCATCAAGGCGCAGGGCGTTTTGATGGACGACCAGCTGAGCCCGCTCGGTTACGAGAGAACCGGCTGGACCCCGGTCGCGCTCGACGCCGGCGAGGTTTCGGTCGAGTACAACGTCACCCGCGAGGAGCAGGACGCCTGGGCGCTGCAGAGCCAGCAGAGATATCAGGAAGCCTTAAAGGCCGGCAGATGGGACACCGAGATCGTTCCCGTCGAGATTCCGGGCAAGAAAGAGACCCTCGTGTTCTCCGCCGACGCCTCCCCGCGCGCCGACGTCACGATGGAAGCGCTCGCCAAGTTGAAGACCGTTTACAACAGCCCGACGATCACCGCGGGCAACGCCCCCGGCATCAACACCGGCGCCTCCGCCGTGCTGATCATGTCCGAGGAGATGGCCCTGAAGCTCGGCAAAAAGCCGCTGGCCTACATCCGCTCGACCGCCAGCGTCGCGGACGACTACCGCTACATTCCGAGAGTGCCGGCGACCGCCATCAAAAAGGCGACCGAAAAGATCGGCAAGACCTACGAAGATCTGGCGCTGATCGAGATCAACGAGGCGTTTGCCGCCATGCCGCTGATCTCCTGCAAAATTCTTGCGGACGGCGACGAGGGCAAAAAACAGCACCTGCACGACATCACAAACGTCAACGGCGGCGCGGTTGCGCTGGGCCATCCCGTCGGCGCCTCCGGCGCCCGTCTGGTCATGACATTGATGTACGAGCTGATTCGCCGCGGCGGCGGACTGGGCGCGGCGGCCATCTGCGGCGGCCTCGCGCAGGGCGACTGTGTTGTCATCGAGGTTCCGAAGCAGTAAGACCGTCAAAAGATAAAACATAAGAAGGAGCCCACCCACATGAACATGCTCGAAGGAATTAAAGTTGTGGATATGACCAACAACTTTGCAGGTCCCGCCAGCGCGGCGAATCTGGCGGACTTTGGCGCCGATGTCATTCATGTCGAGAAACCGGTTTCGGGGGACGACAACCGCGGTTTTCCGCCCATTCTGGACGGCGTCAGCCTCGGACACAGTTCCTACAACCGCGGCAAAAAATCCGTCGTGCTGGACACGAAGGATCCCGCCGGAATGGAAGTTCTGAAGAAAATGATCGCGGACGCCGACGTGCTGGTCGAGAGCTTCCGCCCCGGTGTTATGGACCGCATGGGGCTGGGCTACGAGGACGTCAAAAAGATCAATCCGAAAATCATCTACTGCTCGGTCTCGGCGTTCGGCCAGACCGGCCCCTACTCGCAGCGTCCGGGCTACGACATCATCGCGCAGGCCTACTCCGGCATCATGCACAAGACCGGCCAGCCCGACGGCCCCCCCAGCCTGATCGGCATCACGATCGGCGACGCGGTCGGCGCGGTCACGGCGTTCGGCCTGATCCTCGGCGCGCTGTACTACAGAGAGCGCACCGGTGAGGGTCAGCGCATCGATGTCTCGCTGGCGAGAGCGCTGCTGTGGTGCAACTCCTACTTCGATTTCATCAATATCGGTGTCGATTCCCGCCGCAGCGGCAACCACAACACCGCGCTGACGCCGTACGGCGTCTTCGACGGCAACGACGGTTCCGTCATCATCGGCGCGGTCAACACCCCGCTGTTCAACAAGCTGATGACACTGATGGGCCGCGAGGATCTCATCAACGACGAGCGCTGCACCTCGCTGCCGGTCCGCGTCAAGAACCGCGATTTCATCAACGCGGAGATCACGAAGTGGGTTCAGAGCAAAGAGCACGTCAGCGAGATTATGGCGGCGCTCGACGCGGCGGGCATTCCGAACACCCGCGTCAACACCCACACCGACCTGCTGAACGACCCCCACGCCAGAGAGTGCGGCTGGATTCTCGACGTCCCGACCGGCCCCGCGATTCCGGGCCACGAGACCTACGTCACCCGCGGTGTGCTGGGCGATCTCTCTGCCACTCCGGGCGACGCGAAACACGCCGCGCCGATGCTGGGTCAGCACAACTACGAGATTCTGACGCAGTACGGCCTGACGAAAGAGCAGATCGACGAGCTGCAGGCCAAATGGGCCGCGCCGAAAGCGTAAGCGACCGGTCTGTAAAATCGCGCGAAAATGCATCCACGAGAGCCCGGCGCTTGACGTCGGGCTTTTCCTTTGTCCTGTAAAAAAGCGCAACAAAAAACCGGCGTTACCGCCGGTTTTTCGCGTGAGGAGGGTCGGAGAATCAGTTGTAAAGTTTGGGGAGCCAGCCGCCGACGACGACGCGCTGGATCTGGTTGGTGCCCTCGAAGATCTGGATGATCTTGGCGTCGCGGAACAGCTTCTCGACGGGATACTCGCGGCTGTAGCCGAATCCGCCCAGTACCTGAATGGCGTCGGTCGTGATCTTCATCGCATTGTCGGTCGCGACCAACTTCGCCATCGCGGCGATCGCGGAGGCGCGGGGGCTTTTGGTGTCCAGCAGGCGGCAGGCGTACCACGCCATCTGGCGGCCCGCTTCCAGCATGGCGGCCATGTCGGCCAGCATGAAGGTGATGCCCTGATGCTTGATGATGGGTTTGCCCATCGTCACGCGCTGCTGCGCGTAGTTGACGGCGTGCTCGATCGCCGCGCGGGAGAGGCCGTTGGCGCTCGCCGCCGCATCGGCGCGGCCGATGTCCAGCGTCTTCATGGCGAGGGCGAAACCCTCCCCCTCGGCGCCGATTCGGTTCTTGGCGGGGATCTTCATATCGATGAAGCTCAGCTCGTTGGTGACCGAGGAACGGATGCCGAGTTTGTCTTCGTGTTTGCCGATCGTGAAGCCCGGGGTGTCGCGGTCGACCATAAACGCGGTGATGCCCTTCACACCCGCGCCGCGGTCCACCGTCGCAAAGATGACAAAGACCTCCGCGACCTCGGCGTTCGTGATGAAGCATTTGCTGCCATTGATGACATACTCGTCGCCCTTCTTGACGGCGGTGGTGCGGATCGACGCGGCGTCCGAGCCGGCGTCCGCCTCGGTCAATGCGAACGCGCCCGGCGCACCCGAGATGACTTCCGCGAAATGTCCGATCTGCTCCTTGTCGCCGCCGAACAGCACCGGTTTAATCGAGAGGGAGTGCGCGCCCATCGTGGCGGCCCAGCCGCCGTCCGCCCAGCCGTACTCCTCGAAAAGAAGCGAGTTTGTCAGATAGGAGATGCCGCTTCCGCCGAACTCCTCCGGAATCAGCACGGTCGACAGACCCATATCGCAGGCCATTTTCCAGACCTCTGTCGGGAACCGCCCCTCGCGGTCCAGCTCCGCCGCGATCGGAACCAGTTTCTTTGCCAAAAAGTCGTGAACCATGTCCCGAAGTTCCAGTTGATCCTCGGTCAGTGTGCCGTCGTTGTAATCCATTAAATTTGCCATAATACCGCCTATAATCTTCAGTTTTTTCAGAGAGGATATGCCTTTATTTTTGCTACCAAATACTATTCTATCGTATTTTCCCCACTTTGCAAGACTTATTTGTGAAAATATTCACAAATAAAAAAGATCAGCAATATATCTTAAATTGCGTCGAAGCCGAACATTGTTTTAGTGATAATGACGGCTACATATTTGACCTGCTTCGAATACAGATCGGATAAAGCTTGCGGTCGATTGGCGGCCATGTTGCAGCGCGGCGTTCACGATGATCGCTGCGATGGAAAAATAATTTTTCAAATTCAGAAATAAAGAAAGAAAATTCTTGTTTGACGGTGGCGTTTGTGCTAAGATGAATACAATAGGAAAGAAGGTGGGTTCATTATTGGAACAGGATGTCATGCTGCGCATCGGCGCGATGAAAAACAGCCTTACTTCGGCGGAAAAAAAGGTCGCGGATTACGTCTCCCGGCACCCGCGCGACATGCTGGCCTGCTCGATCACCGAGCTTGCCGAGCGGTGTGACGTCGGGGATACCAGCGTCTTTCGCTTCTGTAAGACGCTGGCGTACAAAGGTTTTTCCGATTTCAAGATGGCGGTCGCACTCAGCCTGTCCGCCACCGAAATGGAGGAGCTGGTGCTCGACAACGAGATCGCGCGCGAGGACTCCGTCGGAGACATCGCGGCCAAGCTGCTGGTCACCCACACCGACTCGCTGCAGAACACCTGCAGTCTGGTCGACGCGGCGGCCGTCGGGCACGTCGTCGACGCGATGATCGACGCGCGGCGGGTCGTTTTTGTCGGTGTCGGAAAATCCAGCATCGTCGCGATGGACGCCTACACCCGGTTCGTGCGCATCACGCCGAACGTCCGCTTCGCCGCCGACACCCACGCCCAGATCATCGAGGCGTCGCAGTGTCAGAAAGGGGACGTCGTCATCGCGGTGTCCTCCTCCGGCCTGACGCTCGAGGTCGTCGAGTGCGCCCGCCTCGCGCGGGGCAACGGCGCGATGGTGGTCGCGATGACCCGGCACCTCAAGACCCCGCTGACCGAGAGCGCGGATCTCGTGCTGCTCAGCGCCGGCCCGGACGGCAGACAGCTCTCCGCGACCGCAGCGGCGACGGTATCCGCCTTGTATTTAATAGATATATTATACATAGAGTATTTTAAGCGCACCTACGAGCGGTCGCTGGCCAGTCTGGACCGCACGA
>JAVBVJ010000122.1:0-11404 GCA_031554355.1 Oscillospiraceae bacterium | reverse complement strand
AATGATTTCGGGATACCGCGCCCTTGTCCTTTTCCAGCTTTCGCAGAGCGAAACTAACAACTAACGTCTAACAACTAGCAACTACTGGGGCTTCGCCCCAAACCCCCTGATGAAGAAACGGCGGCGAACTTGCTTTATCGCGCTCTATGACCTTCACAAGCTGTCGCAGAGCGACACTGACAACTAGCCGCTGGGAACTGATAACTTTTTCGCTCTCGCACCGGTTGCTGGGGTACTTGGTGAAAGATTTATGATTTCGGGATACCTCGCCCTTGTCCTTTTCCAGTTCTCGCGGAGCGACTACTAATCACTAGTCACAATAAACTAGTCACCACCAGCCGTTCGCCGCCTTGGTTTTCCCGCCCACCCGCCCGAATTAAAATGGGGGCTGCGCCCCCAAACCCGCTTAAGAAAGTAACGGCTGCGAACTGGATGGAGTTCGGTTCTTGACCTTCACCAGCTTTCGCGGAGCGACAACCGCGAAAGGTTGGTAGCGACAGCGAACCGTCGCGAGGGCGTTTACAACCGAGCAGGTGAGCCGAGCGTGACCTTTTGCGGAAGCGAGGAGGTATCACAGCGTGCGAGGAAACTTTTATACTCCTTTTGAAGTAAAGTTTTCGAGTTAAGCGCAGATTACTGACGAGCCGCGGAGCGAACCTAATCACTAGTCACTAGCAACTAGCAACTACCCGGGCTTCGCCCCAATGACCCACGCTGTCCTTGTACTTTTGTCTTAATTCCAAATGTGCCGCAATGGCGGCACTACTATCAACTAGTAACTAATGACTAGTAACTGATAACTACCCGGGGGTCCAGCATGAGCCATTCGGCGCGCGAACAGCGCTTTGCGCAAATTATTGCGATCCTGAAGGGGGCGAACGCCGCCTCGATCAAACAGCTGGCCGCGGAACTGCAGGTCTCGGAGATGACCGTGCACCGCGATCTCGGCCTGCTGCGCGACAGCGGGATCGTGCGGCTGGTGCATGGCGCCGCGATCTTCAACGCCGACGCCGTCAAGGCCGACGCCGACGCCGAGTATCACGTCGTCACCGAGCGCGGGGTCTACGACGCCGAGAAGGTGCGCATCGGGCGCAAGGCGGCCTCGATGGTCGCGCCGGGCGACGTCGTCTTTATCGACATCGGTACGACCGCCGAGCACATCGCGGGCGCACTGCCCGACCGCGGCGACTTCTCGGTCGTGTGCTGCACGCTCAATGTGCTGAACAAGGTGCTGCCGAAGAATCCGGCGTCCGTCGCGTTTTCGGGCGGCTACTACCACCGAAACACCCAGCTTTTCGAATGTCCCGAGATGCTGCCGTTTTTTCAAAAAATCCGCGCCACCAAGATGTTTGTGACGGCGGCCGGCGTCGATCCGACGCTGGGGCTCACCTGCTCCAACCACCACGAGGCGACGACGAAACAGGCCGGTATCGCGGCGTCGGCGCAGAAAATCCTGACCGTCGACTCCAGCAAATTCGGCGTCGTCAAGCCCGCTTACTTCGCCGCGCTCGGCGATGTCCAGACCGTCATCACCGACCGCCGGTTGTCCGAGGAGTGGCGGGAGATCATCCGGTCGATGGCGATCGAACTCATTCTGGTATAACGCGAGGAACTATGGGAAAAACACTGCTGAAAAACTGCGACGTCGTCTGCTTTGACACGCTGACGACGACCCGGAACGATCTCCTGATCGACGGCGACCGCATCGCGCAGATCGCGCCGTCCATCGCGGGGGGCGCCGGCGCCGACATCCTCGACGCGCGCGGCATGCTGGCCCTGCCCGGTTTTGTCGACGCGCACACCCACATGAACCAGACATTCCTAAAAGGTCCGCTCGACGACCTGCCCATCACGGCGTGGCTGGTCAAGATGTTCACCTGCGAGCGCTACATGGACGAGGAGACGACGTACTACTCCCATCTGCTGGGCTGTCTGTCGTCGCTGCGCTTCGGCACCACCGCCATCAACGAGATGGGCAACTACAACAACCACGACGCCGCGCTGCAGGCTTTTAAAGACAGCGGCATCCGCGCCACGTTCGGCGTCAGCGCCACCGACATCGCCGAGAACGAGGCGACCCAGCTGTTCACGGTCGACGAGGCGCTGCGCGACGCCGAGACCATCTACAAGAAAGCGCACGGCGCCGCCGACGGACGGCTGCGCGCCTCGGTGGCCCCCGCGGGGCTGCCCGCCTGCACCAAGACGATGTTTCAGGAGCTCAAGGCGTTCGCGGACGCGCGGGGTCTCGTTTTCCACACCCACCTCGCCGAGGGCAAAAAGGAGACCGAGGACGTCATGCGCATGTACGGGCTGCGCGGCGAGGGCGAGGCGCTGTACGAGTTCGGGATTCTGTCGCCGACAACGTTGCTCGCCCACAGCATCTGGCTGGGCGATTTCGAGCTGGATCTGATTCGCGACTGCGGCGCAAACCCCGTCCACTGCCCCAACACCAACATGAAGATCAGCGACGGCGCGCCGCCGATCGCCGCCATGCTAAAACGCGGCATCAACGTCGCGATGGGCTGCGACGGCGAGGCCTCCAGCTCGACGCGCGACATGATCCGCGAGGGACGCGCGGGCGCCTATCTCCAAAAGGTGCTGACGCTCGACCCCACCGTGATGGATGCCGCCACGACGTTTCAGATGATGACGGTCAACGGCGCAAAGGCGCTCGGCTATACCGATCTCGGCGAACTGAAGACCGGCAACAAGGCCGACCTGATACTGGTCGACACCGACCGCGACCTGTCGCTCGTCAACCCCGATTACCGCGTCGGCAACCTGCTGTATGCCGGGGACGGACATGCCGTCGACACCGTGTTCTGCGACGGACAACTGCTGGTGCGCGGCGGGCGGCTGACCCGTTTCGACGAGCAGGAGATCATCGGCAAGTGTGCGGCGCTGCTGCGCAAACTCAACGAGAAGATCGCGCGCTACGAATAGAGAACAACGACGGATTAACAGGAGGCGGCTATGTACGAGTCTGTGCGGTTGACGAATCCCGGCGGAAAAATGTGGCATATCGGTCTGGACGAGAGCGACATCGCGAAGCACGTCATTTTGCCGGGCGACCCCGCCCGCTGCGAGATGATCGCGAAACTCTTCGATTCCAGTGATCTGCGCGCCGTGTCGCGCGGCAACCCCACCTACACAGGCAGCATCAACAATGTCGGCGTGTCGGTGATGGCCACCGGCATGGGCGGCACCGCCGTCGCGATTGCCGTGGAGGAACTGAAACATATCGGCGCCAAGACGCTGATCCGCATGGGGACGTGCGGCGCGTTGCAGCGCGACATCCCGGAGGGCTCGATCGTCATCTGCACCGGCGCGGTGCGCGGCGACGGCACCACCCCCGAATACATCCCGCTCGAGTACCCCGCGATCGCCGACATCGATGTCGTGTGCGCATTGCGCGACGCCGCGCTGGAACTCGGCGTCCAGCCGATTCTGGGGCTGGTCCGCAGCCACGACGCCTTTTACATCGAGAGTCCGGGCGCGCACATGGGCTGGGAGCAGCGCATCCGGCAGTGGACCGACGCGAACGTCAAATGTATCGAAAACGAGGCGTCGACCCTGTTTGTCGTCTCCTCCCTGCTGCGGGGCTTGCGCGCAGGCTGTATTTTGATGACCGGGAAAAACCTGTACGACGGGTACGGCCACATGGCGACCTCCAACAGCCCCGACTACCCGAAGCGCGTCGAACTGATGACGCAGATCACGCTGCTGGCGATCCAAAAGCTCGATAAACTCGGAGACCCCGATTAACCCGGAGACCGCATGATAAAACGCTACCTGTCTCGTATCCGGCCCGCCGGATTCCTGAAACGTGTGCTCGCTGTTCTGTTCATCGTCGCCGCCTGCGCGTTCGGCATCAGCTGCTACTACGCGGCAGGACTGGGCGCCGACACCATCTCGGTATTCGTGTCCGGGATCAGCGCCGTCACCGGCCTTTCGCTCGGCACCGTCACCAACATCTGCAACCTGATTCTGACCGCGTTGATGCTGTTTTTCGGACGCCGGTACTTGGGTCCCGGCACGATTCTGTCGCTGCTGCTGACCGGTTTCCTGATCGATTTCTTTGTCCCGATGCTCACCCGCGCGTTTCCGCCCGACACCGCGCCGCTGTGGATCCGCATCGGCATCCTGCTGACCGGCCTGCTCATGTGCGGCGTCTTTATCGGATTGTTCGTGTTCGCCGATTTCGGCGTCGGCCCCTTCGATTTCGTCACGCTGACGGCGCGCGATCTGCTGAAAACCGTGGAATTGCGCTGGGTCCGCGTCGGCGCCGACTTCCTCTATCTCACGATCGGGTGGCTGCTCGGCGGCACCGTCGGCGTCGGAACGATTCTCGCCGCGCTGCTGACCGGCCCGCTCATGGCCCTCTCGATGAAGCATCTCGGCCCGCTGTTCACCCGCCTGTGCGGCCAACCCTACCGGAACGAAGATCCCGCCGGAACATCCGGTTCCGGAACCCGCTGAAGACAGATTACAGTTTGGTATTATTCCGCTTTTTAATTGTAATCACCCTGTCTTTAGTGTAAAATTGTACCAGAGCGAAAGCTCAAATATAGGAGGTAAAAAATGAAAAAGTTCTTAGCATTAACTCTTGTTCTGCTGCTGACCTTTGTGTTTGTCGCCTGCCAGCCCAAGGTCGAAGACAACGGCACAGACACCCCCCCGCCGGCAAACACCTTTGATGTCGTCATGGTCACCGACCTCGGCAGTATCGACGACGGTTCCTTCAACCAGGGCACCTGGGAAGGCGTGAAGAAATATTGTGAAGAAAACAATGTTACCCACACCTATCTCCGTCCGGTTGAGCAGACCACCGACGGCTACCTGACCTCGATCGGACAGGCCGTCACCTCGGGCGCGAAAATCGTTATCTGCCCGGGCTTCCTGTTTGAGACCGCAATCTTCCAGGCGCAGGATCTTTATCCCGAAGTCAAATTCGTGCTGATCGACGGCTATCCCCAGGCCGGCGACTACACCACCTACGAGACCAAAGCCAACACCTACGCGGTGCAGTTCGCCGAGCAGGACACCGGCTTCCTCGCGGGGTATGCCGTCGTTAAGGAAGGCTTCCGCAAGCTGGCGTTCTTCGGCGGCATGGCGGTTCCGGCGGTTGTTCGTTTCGGCTACGGCTTTGTGGAAGGCGCCGAGTACGCCTCCAAAGAGCTTGGCCTTGCAGCCGGCGAAGTCGAGATCAAGTACTGGTACTCCACCACGTTTGATCCCTCCCCCGAGAAACTGACCACCGTTACCGGCTGGTACGAGACCGGCACCGAGATCATCTTCTCCTGCGGCGGCACCATCCTTGAGAACGTCATCACCGCGGCCGAGGGCATGGAAGACAAGTACATCGTCGGCGTCGACGTCGACCAGGCTCACCTGTCCGACCGCATCATCACCTCCTCGGCGAAGTATCTCGCCAAGGTCGCCTACGACCAGCTGGACCTCTTCTTCAGCGACAAGTTTGTCGGCGGTGTGAACGACCGTCTCGGCGTTGCGCAGGACGGCTGCGGACTGCCCGATGATTTCTCCCGCTTCAAGAATTTCACCAAAGCGGACTACGACGCGATCTACGCCAAGCTGAAGGCCAACACCGACAACATCGAGAGCGACATTGCGACCGATGCCACCGCTGCTGACCCGACCGAGATTCCGCTTGAGCTCGTAAAACTCGACTACATCGGATAATCCACCACGGCGATCGGGAAGGTGCTCGACGCACCTTCCCGATTTCTCAACTAATGCCTGTGCGGGCACGTCGAAAACGCAAATCCTTTAGCCTTTTAGTTGCTAGTTGTTAGTGATTAGTGACTAGTAAAGGGAATGCCGCGCTGTGCGCGGCATCTTGGAAGCAGAGGCATTCCGGGAGATCCTCCCGTACTGAAATGGGCTGCGCCCCAAACCCCCTGATGAAGAAACGTTGGTGAGCAGCCATCGTTAAGGTTCTTGCCCTTCAACAGTTTTCGCAAAGCGACTCTAACAACTAATAACTAATTTCTAGTAACTATACAAGGCGGAGCTTTCATGGAAAACAATCAACCGATTATTGTGATGAGCCACATCACCAAGCGGTTCCCCGGCATCGTTGCCTGCGACGACATCACGCTCGAGGTGCGGCGCGGCGAGATCCATGCGCTGCTCGGCGAGAACGGCGCCGGAAAATCGACGCTGATGAGCGTCCTGTTCGGCATGTACCACCCCGAGGAGGGCACGATTTCGCTCGACGGCAAAACGGTGCGCATTCCAAACCCCCGCGAGGCCAACCGGCTGGGCATTGGAATGGTGCATCAGCATTTCAAGTTGGTGCATAACTTTACGGTTCTGCAAAACATCGTGCTCGGCGTCGAGGACGTCAAAAACGGGTTCCTCCGCATGAAGGAGGCGCGCGAGAAGGTGGTGGCGCTCAGCAAGCAGTACGGCCTCGCCATCGATCCCGACGCCGTCATCTCCGACATCACCGTCGGCATGCAGCAGCGCGTCGAGATCCTCAAGATGCTGTACCGCGAAAACAATATCCTGATCTTCGACGAGCCGACCGCGGTGCTGACGCCGCAGGAGATCGAGGAACTGATTCAGATCATGCGGGGCCTCGCCGCAGAGGGCAAAACCCTGCTGTTCATCTCCCATAAACTGGACGAAATCAAACAGGTCGCCGACCGCGTGTCGATTCTGCGGCACGGAAAACTGGTGGCGACGCTGGATGTTACGGATACAACGAAGGAGCAGATGGGCGAGCTGATGGTCGGCCGCGCCGTCAGTTTCACCGTCGATAAAGAGCCGGCCAAACCGACCGACATCATTCTGAAGGTCGAGGATCTCTCGATCAAATCGAAGGATACCGGCAAATATCTGGTCGACCACATCTCGTTCTCGGTGCGGCGCGGCGAGATCGTGTGCATCGCCGGCATCGACGGCAACGGCCAGTCCGAGCTGGTCTACGGCATCACCGGCCTGCTGCCGCTCGAGTCCGGCCTTGTCCGCCTCGGCGAGCAGGACATCACCCGCGAGACGGTGCGAAAACGCAACCTCGCCGGGCTCGCGCATATTCCGGAGGACCGCCACCGCTACGGGCTGGTGCTCTACTACTCGCTGGCCGAGAATCTGGCGCTGAAAAACTAATTCAAGGAAACGTTCCAAAAAGGCGGATTCCTGAACTTCGCGCATATCGACGGCTACGCCGACGGGTTGATCGAGCGCTTCGACATCCGCAGCGGACAGGGCAAAAAGTCGCCCGCGCGCAGCATGTCGGGCGGCAACCAGCAGAAAGTCATCGTCGCCCGCGAGATCGACCAGAACCCCGATCTGCTCATCGCGGTGCAGCCGACGCGCGGCCTCGATGTCGGCGCGATCGAGTACATCCACAAACAGCTGATCGCCCAGCGCGACGCCGGAAAAGCCGTGCTGTTGATCTCGCTGGAACTCGACGAGGTCATGGACGTCTCCGACCGCATTCTGGTCATCTACGAGGGACAGCTGGTCGCCGACCTCGACCCGAAAGAAACCACGATTCAGGACATGGGTCTGTACATGGCCGGCGCAAAGAGAGGTGAGATCCATGCGAGATAAAAAGCTGAAAAACCGCGGCGACAACAGCAAATTGATCGCGTCGCTGATCTCGATCGGGATCGGCCTGATCGCGGGCTTCATCGTGCTGCTGATCACGAAACCGGCGTCGGCGTGGGGCGGGTTTCTGGTGCTGCTGACCGGCGGTATCCGCGACGGCGGCCTGCGCTCGCTCGGCAACATCTTCTACCTCGCGATTCCGATCATGCTGACGGGTCTCGGCGTCGCTTTCGCGTTCAAAGCCGGTGTCTTCAACATCGGCGGGCCCGGCCAGTTTATCGTCGGCGCGTTTGCCGCCGTCTTCACGGCGATCAAATGGACGTGGCTGCCCGGCGCGCTGCACTGGATTGTGCCGCTGATCGCCGCCGTGATTGCCGGCGCGGTCTGGGCGTTTCTGCCCGGCCTGCTGAAAGCCTACTTCAACGTCAACATCGTCATCAGCACGATCATGATGAACTATATCGGCATGTTCCTCGTCAACTATCTCGTGCGGCATTTCATCTACGACCCCATGAAGGGCCAGAGCCAGAACGTTCCCCCCGGCGCACAGCTGCCGAAACTGGGGCTGGACAAACTGTTCCCGGGCAGTTCGCTGCACATCGGCATCTTCATCGCCATCGCGGTCTGCATCGTCATCCACATCCTGCTGAATAAAACGGTCTTCGGCTATGAGATCAAGGCGTGCGGCATGAACCCCGACGCCTGTAAATACGCCGGTATCAATGAGAAGCGCAACATCGTCACCTCGATCATGATCTCGGGCGCGGTCATCGGGCTGGGCGGCGCGCTGCTGTACATGGCGGCCACCGGAAAGCACATCATCGTCGTCGACAAGCTCGCCGCGGAGGGCTTCAACGGCATCGCGGTCGCGCTGCTGGCGGGATCCTCGCCGCTCGGCGTCATCCTGTCGGCCATCTTCATCGGATACATCACGGTCGGCGGCCAATTCATGCAGCTGTTCGGCTTCGTCCCCGAAATCATCGACATCATCGTCGCCGTCGTCATCTACTTCTGCGCCTTCGTCATGCTGATCCGCGACTATATGCTCGCGGCGCGGCTGCGCAAATCCGGAAAGGAGGACCGCACATGAACATCCTCTCCTTTATTCTCCGCATGTGCATGTATTTCTTTATCCCGCTGCTTGTCGTATCGATCGGCGGCATGTTCTCGGAGCGCGGCGGCGTGCTGAACATCGCGCTCGAGGGCATCATGGTCGTCGGCGCCTTCGCGGGCATCATGTTCACGAACGCCATGCAGGACACAATTCAGGGACAGGGCCTGCTGATCCTCGCGATGCTGGTCGCCGCCGTCACCGGCATGGCCTACACCTCGCTGCACGCGTTCGCCGCCATCAACCTCAAGGCCGACCAGACGATCAGCTCGACGGCCCTCAATATGTTCGCGCCGGCGTTCTGCATCTTCTTCGCCCGCGTCGTGCACGGCGTCCAGCACATTCAGTTCAACAATACGTTCCGCATCCAGTCGGTGCCTGTTCTCAGCAAGATCCCGATCATCGGGCCCGCGCTGTTCGAGAACACCTATATCACCACCTTCATCGGATTCGGCATTCTGATCGTCGCCAGCATCGTTATCAACCGCACGCGCTTCGGGCTTCGGCTGCGCGCCTGCGGCGAGAACCCGCAGGCGGCCGATTCGCTCGGCATCAATGTCTACAAGATGCGCTGGGCGGGCGTACTGATCTCGGGCGCATTGGCCGGAATCGGCGGCATCATCTACGTTGTGCCGACCGTCTCGTCGTACAGCTGCACCGTGTCCGGCTACGGCTTCCTCGCGCTGTCGGTGTTGATCTTCGGCCAGTGGCAGCCGCGCAAGATCTTCTTCGCCGCGCTGTTCTTCTCGCTCGCCATGACCGTCGCCTCCGCCTACCAGAGCATCCCGATTCTGTCGGCGGCGGGCCTGCCCGACGTCTTCTACAAGTGCATCCCCTATGTCATCACGCTGATCGCGCTGGCGGTCAGCTCCAAGAACTCGCGCGCGCCGCGCGCCGCCGGCCAGCCCTACGATCAGGGCAAGCGGTAAATCATTGTGATCGCGATGCTCCGGCGCGGTTGCGCCGGAGCATTATTTTATGGAAAGAAGAGGTACACCCGTGAACGTGTTACAGACCCGCCCCGTCACCGACAGCGCCGGAAAGATGAAGTTTACCGGCCTTGCCAAAGGGCAGCTCGCGCCGACGGTGCTGCTGCCGGGCGATCCGCACCGCAGCAAGATCATCTCTGAATTCTTCAAAACCGCCGATTTCGTCGGCCAGCGCAGTACCTTCGCCGCCTATACCGGAAAGAGCGACGGCGACACCCCCGTCTCGGTCGTCTCGTCGGGCATGGGCTGCATGTGCGTCTCGGTCGCGCTCGAGGAGTTCGCCCACCTCGGCGTTGAGAACGTCATCCGCGTCGGCACCTGCGCCGCCATCCAGCCCGCCACCGCTCCCGGCACCCTGATGATCGCGTCGGGCTGTGTGCGCGGGGAGGGCGCGTCGTTCGAGTACGCCCCGCCCGACTTTCCCGCCGTCGCCGACTACGAACTGGTCAGCGCGCTGCGCGCCGCCTGCGCCGAGTTCGGCGAGACCCCGGTCGTCGGCCTGTACCGCGCCCACGACTCGTTCTATATGGAATCCAAGGCCGCGCACGAGGGCCTGAAAGCCCGCATGAAGATCTGGCAGGACACCCATGTGCAGGCCGTCGAGAACGAGAGCGGCACCCTGTTCACGCTGGGCTATCTGCTCGGCATCCGCACCGCCAGCATCTGCGTGGCGCTCGGCTACATGCTCAGCGAGGAGGACGAGAACTTCGACGCCAGTATCTACCCCGCCTACCAGGACCCCAACTTCTTACAGAAACGGGTGGAGATCGCAAGCCGCGTTTCGATCCGCGCCGCCGAAATTCTGGCCGCGCGCCAACAGGAGGGAAGATAGATGGGATTTTTAAGTAAACGCATGACCCACGCCGACGGCAAGATGCACCATCTCGGCATCGACGAGCGCGACGTCGCCGCCCGCATGATCCTGACCGCGGGCACCGAGGAGGTCGCCGACATCGCCGCGCTGCTGACCGGCGCGACGCAGACCGGCTATTACCGCGAATATCTGACCTATCTCGGAAGCCTCGACGGGCAGCCCGTCGGCGTGATGTCGAGCGGGCACGGCTGTATGCCGATGGCCATCGCCGTTGAGGAGCTCAACCATCTCGGCGTGGGGACGCTGATCAAGGTCGGCGTCGGCGCGTCGGTGCAACCCGGCGTCGCGCCCGGCACCATCGTGATCCCGACCGCCGCCATGCGCGGCGAGGGCGCCACGAAAGAGTATGTGGGGCTCGAGTACCCCGCCGTCGCCGACATGACGCTGATCGAGAAGCTGGTGCAGGCCGCGCGCGCCGAGAAGGCCTGGCCGCTCTGCGGCATCGCGCGCAGCCACGACGCCTACTACGTCGAGAGCCCCGCCGCCCAAAACGGCGCGGACGCCGCGCAGGCACTGCGGAAGCTCGGCGTCGTGCTGGTCGAGCACGAGCTGTCGTCGATGTTCGTCGTCTCGGCGATTCTGCAGCTGCGCTGCGCCGGGATCTACGTCGTCGAGGAGAACTTCGCCGACGGCACCGCCGCCGACCCCGCGCTGCTCGCCGAGCGCCTGAAGCTGATCTACCGGATCGCGCTGAGAGCGATTACGAATAGTGATTGTGAATTGTCAAGTCAAGTGCAACAGTAGGGGAAAAAGAGCTCAGAAGGGGAACGAAAGCCAAAGCGTTTTCTGGGGCGATTGTTGATAAGGGTAACAGCGCGATCGATTTGGTCTTGAGAGAGCTGCGAAAAAGAAGAA
>JAVBVJ010000034.1:0-26431 GCA_031554355.1 Oscillospiraceae bacterium | reverse complement strand
GCACCAGGCGGTGCACGCCGTTTTCCGCTTTGAGGTACCCGTAGGCGTTGTATCCGGAGATCAGAATCGAGGCGCTCTTCAAGCCCGCCTCCTCGCCGTCGAGATAGTCCAGCACCTGCACCTTGAACCCGTGCGACTGGGCGTAGCGGGTGTACATGCGGTACAGCATCTCGGCCCAGTCCTGCGCCTCGGTCCCGCCGGCGCCGGCGTGGAAGGTCAGAATCGCGTTTTTGCTGTCGTACTCGCCGGTCAACAGGGTCGCCAACCGCTGCTGCGCGACCAGCTTCTCGAAATCGGTCAGCGCAGCCTCGATCTCGGGCACCACCGACTCGTCGTCCGCCTCGCGCGCGATCTCGATCAGCGTCGCCACGTCGTCGCGGCTGCCCGTCAGCTTCGCGACATCCGCGAGCTTGCCCTTCAGCTGGCTCTGGCGCTGCAGCACCGCGCGCCCGGCGTCGGGCTCATTCCAGAACGCGGAGTCGGCGGTCGTCTTCTCGATCTCCGCCAGCTCCTTTTGCGCATCCTCGGGGTTCAGCGCGCGCAAAACGTCTTTCATCTCCGCTTCCGCGGCTGAAAGACGCTGATAATAATCATCTAATAAAAGCATTTCGGTGCTCCGGCTCTTTTTTTCTTCCCAATTATACACAACCGCACACAAAAAATCAAAACAACTTTGCATTTTTTATTGTTATAAGGTAAAATATTAAAACAGAAATAATGATGGTAAGGTATCTTTTATGTTGAGTTACACGGGAGAGCTCTGTCCGTACTGCCAAAAGCCGTTCGCGGAGGACGACGACATCGCCGTCTGCCCGGTCTGCGGAACGCCGCATCATCGGGCGTGCTACCACGAGCACGGGGATTGCGCCAACAAGGAGCTGCACAACGCGGCGTACGACTACACGATCGACCGCGCCAAACGGCAGGAGGATCAGTTGATCCTGCGCGGCAGCCGCCGCTGCTCCGCCTGCGGTCATCCGCTGCCCACCACCGGCAGTTTTTGCAATTACTGCGGAAAACCGTTCACCAACAATAACCCCGATCATTCCCCGCCGCCCGGCGGCGGGTTTAAAAGCACGGCATCGCGCTTACTGACCCGCCCGCAGTCCGACGATGACGATTCGGACACCGACCGCATGTCCTACCGCGCGCAGGCGGAACGGGAGGCCGACAACCGGAGCGCGCTGTTCCGCGACGCCGAGAAGGTTCAGGAGGTGGACGGCATCTCGATCCCCGACTGGCAGACCTACATCGGCAGGAACAGCGATTTCTACATCCGCCAGTTCCGGCTGCAACAGATCACGGGGCGGAATCTGTCGTTTATGCTCAGCGCCATGCTGTTCCCCGGGCTCTACTTTTTGTACCGCAAGGTCTGGCTCATCGCCGCGCTCGCGCTGGTGACCTCGTTCGCGATCAACCTGCCGGGCAGCCTGCTGATTCTGTCGGACAGCGGCTACATCACGCTCGCGCGCGCCGATCTCTGGCTCGCCATCTACAACTACACGCGTTTTCTGTCCTTTGCGGGCAATGTGATCTGGGGGTTGTTCTCGGTTCGCATCTACCGCTACTTCGCGGGCCGGCGGTTGCGCGCGCTCAGAAGTTACGCCGGCAATATCGACGAGTTTCGCAAGGTGCTGGCCAAAAAGGCGGGCCCGAGCCTGACGGCGCTCGTCATCTTCACGGTCGCCGCCGTCGCCGCGGTCATGCTGTTTCTACCCGATGCCGTCAATCTTTTCACCTAGGAGAATGCGATGAAAGTGCGCAAAGCCGTCATACCTGCCGCGGGATTCGGCACCCGCATGCTGCCCGCCTCCAAAGCCATCCCGAAAGAGATGATTCCGATCGTCGACCAACCGGCGATCCAGTTTATCGTCGAGGAGGCCGTCGCCGCCGGCATCGAGGAGATTTTAATCATCCTGAGCCGCGGGAAGTCGGCGGTGGAGGATCACTTCGACCGCCAGCCGCTCTTGGAACAGGCGCTCGAGAAACCGGGCAAGGAGGCGCTGCTCGACTGCGCGATCGCGCCCGCGAAGCTCGCCAACATCACCTACATCCGCCAGCAGGAGGTCAAGGGACTCGGCAACGCCGTCTCGTACGCGCGCAGCTTTTCGGCGGGCGAGCCGTTCGCGGTGCTGTACGCCGACGACGTCATCTTCTCGAAGGTCCCCGTGATCCGCCAGTTGATCGACGCCTACGAGGAGTTTGGCAAACCCGCGGTCGGCATGAAGGAGGTCACGCTCGAGCAGGTTCAGAAATACAGCTCGATGAAGACCGCCCCGATCCGCGGCAACCTCTACGCGATCGACGACATGATCGAAAAGCCGAAGCCCGACCAGATCTTCTCGATGTTCGCCATTCTGGGGCGCGTCATTCTGCCCTACGAGGTCTTCGATATTCTCGACACCCTGCCGCCCGGCGCGGGCGGCGAGATCCAGCTGACCGATGCCATCAAGATTCTGTCCAACACGGTCGGCGTCATCGGCGTCGATTTCGAGGGACAGCGCTACGACATGGGCAGCAAGATCGGCGTCATGAAAGCGGCGGTCGACCGG
The DNA here is from genome assembly GCA_031554355.1 of Oscillospiraceae bacterium. Taxonomy (GTDB): domain Bacteria; phylum Bacillota; class Clostridia; order Oscillospirales; family Ruminococcaceae; genus JAVBRN01. The sequence continues at coordinate 23,879 of JAVBVJ010000034.1, read as the reverse complement.
GCACTGCAACATCCCGAAATCGCCGAAGAATTCCGCGCTTATCTGAAAACGCTGTCGATCTGAGATATTTGACAACCGCCCCTTGTGTTGTTATAATATAACGGCTGTCCTGCGGGACAGCAAATCCTTGCCCGCACAGCGGGCCTTAAGTCCAGAAGGAGGTGCACCAATGTCAGCAAGCTACGAAACCATTATGGTACTGAACACCAAACTTGACGAGGAATCCACCGCGGCGCTCAAGGACAAGTTTCTTGATTTGATCGCGGCGAACGGAACCGTCGAGTCGGTGGACGAGTGGGGCAAGCGCAGGTTGGCGTACGAGATCAACGATGAAACCGACGGCTATTATGTTCTTGTGAACTTCAGTTCGGATCCCGGCTTCATCAAAGAGCTCGACCGCGTCTACAACATTACCGAAAATGTGCTGAGAACCATCATCGTCCGCAAAGACACCTGACAGGAGGGTTGGATATGCTGAACCAGGTAGCGTTGATGGGCCGCCTCACGGCGGATCCCGAACTGCGGCATACACCGTCCAATGTTTCGGTTACGACCTTTACCCTTGCCGTCAACCGCTCTTATGTGAAGCAGGGGGCCGAGCGTCAGACTGACTTCATCGATATCGTCGCCTGGAGAAGCACTGCGGATTTCATCTGCAAGTACTTCAAAAAGGGCCAGATGATGGCGGTGGAAGGCTGCATCCAGACGCGGACGTACACCGACAAGGACGGCAAGAACCGCAAAGCATTTGAGATTCTTGCGAACAACGTCTATTTCACTGAAAGCAAAAACTTCGGAGGTTCGAGCGAGCCGCACAACGAGGCCGTTCTGCCCGAAGCCACTTTCTCCGCCGGGGACGCCGACGACTTCGCGGTGATCGCCGATGACGACGATCTCCCGTTCTAACTCAACAATCAACTGAAGGAGTACTTTAATGGCTGAAAACGAAAACAACGGCGCTACACCCGCCGTGACACCGGCGGCGGAACAGCCGTCCGCGCCCGCAGCCGCGCCTGCGTCCGCCGCGCCCACCACTTCCGCGCCCGCGCGCGAGCACGCGCCGCGCGAAAACCGCCCGTCTTACGGCGACAGAGGCGACCGCCAGGGCGGCGACCGTCCGTTCCGCGGCGGCCCGAGACGCGGCAAAAAGGTCTGCCAGTTCTGCATCGACCGCACACTGACCTCGATCGACTACAAGGATACCGCCCGCCTCCGGAAGTTCATCTCCGAGCGCGCCAAGATCATTCCCCGCCGGGTGACCGGCACCTGCGCCGAGCATCAGCGCCAGCTGACTGTCGCCGTCAAGAGAGCACGGCAGGTCGCGCTGCTGCCCTACGTCAGCGACTAAGCAAACACAAAAAAAAGGATTGCCTTTCGGCAATCCTTTTTTTGTTATGGGATCGGTTCACCCTCCGGGTCGGGTGTGGGCGTCGGGTCCGGCGACGGCGCGATGGCGATGGTGATCAATACCTTTTGGGTCGCGGGGTTGATGCGCTCGCCCTCGGCGATGCTCTGCCTTATGATGGTGCCCGCGGTCTTGGTCGTCGAGACCTCCTCGACCCATTCGTACTCGATGCCGCTGTTCCGCAGCTTCGATTCGGCGTCCTCCCGCGACATCCCGACGACATTCGGCATATCGATGCGCAGGCCCTTGTTGACGTAAAGGGTGACGGTGCTGCCCGGCATGACCATCGTGCCGGGTTGCGGCTCCTGTCGGAGGACGACGTCGGTATCGGTCTCGCTCTCGTACACGTTGACGAATTTATACTCGAAGTTCTCGCGGTCCGTCACGACCTCGGACTGCCGTTTCCCGATGTAGTTGTTCACCTCGACGCGGGCGTCGGCGGCGGGGGGCGGGTCCTCGTCCTGCGGCCTGTTGATATCCAGCAGCGCGCGGCCCGCGAAAAACAGGCCGACCGCCAGCACAATGATCGCCGCGGTGATGCCGAGATACACAAATACCTTGTTCTTGCCCTGCCGCTCCTCCTCGTCCACGTCCTCCGGGACCGCCTCTTTCTTCCCGGCGGGTTCCGATTCTGTGTCGCGCGCGCGCGACGCGGGTTCCGCAGCGCGCACCGGTTCGAGAGTTTGCGGCGCTTCCTGCAGGGAGTTTTCGATGATCAGCAGCAGCTCCTCCGCCGACTGGACGCGTTCCTTCGAGTTGATGAGCAGCGCCTTCGCGATGGCGCGCGCGGTCGCGGGCCGCTCGCTCGGCTTGATGCTGTTCAGCGGTTCCAGCGTATCGAAGCTGCGGCGCTGGTCGGCGTCCTGCGGCGTCATGCCGGTCACGCAGCGGTAGAACACGGCGGCCAGCGCGTACACATCGGTCGCGGTGCCCTGCCACATATTGCCTGCGTACTGTTCCGGCGCGGCGTATCCGCTGTACAGTTTTCCGGCGACCTCGGTGCCGCGCGTGCGCACCTGGGAGGTCGCAAAACCGCCCAATTTGACGTCGCCGTTGCGGTTGACGAAGATGGTCTCGGGCGAGATGCCGCGGTGAATCAGGTTGACGGCGTGAATCGCCTCGACGGCGGAAAACACCGGTTTCAGCAGTTTGACGGCCTGCTCTGTTGTGATCGAGCCGCCCGCCATCGACAGGAACTCGCGCAATGTGATGCCGTTGAAGGTGTCGATGATCGCGTAGGCGGTGTTGTTCATCTCGAAGAAATCGGCGGTGCGGATGATTCCGGCTTCCCCCTCGATTTTGCGCAGGTTTTTGTACAGATCCGAAAAGTCCATCAGCGCCGTCTTGTAATGCAGCTCGGTGCCGGACTGCGGCATCAGTTCAAAGGTCTCGGGGTCGCGCTCGCAGGCGTTGTGCAGGAAAAATTCCTGAATATGTACCGTGCGGTTCAGTGTGCAGTCGTACCCGATGTACGAGACGCTGTCGCCGTCCTCGGCGCGCCGCATACCGACAATGTAACGTCCGCCCAACCGGTATCCGATCGGGAGGCTGCCCTGCTCGTTTTGCTGTTTTCCGTTGTACCCGCAATTCGGACACCGCGTGGCGTTCGAGGGAACCGCGGTCATGCAGCACATGCAAAGCTTCGCTCCGCCGCTCAACTTCTTCACTCCTTTGATCTGTTTCTTTCAATTTCAGTATACATGCAAGGGGGTGCGCTTTCAAGTCAGGGCGGGCATATCGCACGCCGGTTCGGATCTACTGGATCGAGTTCAGTACCTCGATGGCCTTGCTGAACTGCGGGTCCTGCTCCGCCTCGGGTTCGGGCAGCAGAATAAAGTTCTCGGGCGCGTCGACCTCAAAGTCCGGCACCAGCCCCGTCTCGTGGAAGACGGTGCCGCCGGCCGTGCGCAGTACCGCGACGCTTAAATAGATCGCCGACCCGTCCGTCAGGGGGTACAGCACGTTGTAGGTGCCGACGCCCGCCGTCGTCTTGCCGACGACACGGACATTCGCGCGGTCGCCCAGCACGGCGGCGAGCAGCTCGGCGTAACCCACCGTGTTCTTGTTGACCAGCACGACGATCGGGATATTGTTCGGGTTCTCGTTGGACGAGGAATCCAGCAGTTTCGTCGAGCCGTCGCGGTAGATACCGCTGTACAACGCGCCGGTCGGCATCAGATTTTGCAGCATCTCGCGGATGTAGTCCTTGTTGTAGCCGCCCTGCACGTCGCGCAGATCGAGGATAAAGCCCTTGATCGTGTCCTCGGCGTACAGCGACTCGCCCTCGCGGATCGCCCTGCCGAACTGCGCCGGGGTCGTGTCCCAGATCGCGGAGACCCGGATGTAGTAGATGTTGTCGCGCCGGACCGCGTTGACCGAGGTCGCCTCGATCGACGCGTAACTCAAGTTCGCGGTGTTCTCCTCGGTCTTTCCCTCACCGTCGTTGCGCAGGAAGACCACCTTGACGCTGGTCGCCTCGATGCCGTAGATCAGCTTTTTCGCCTCGTCGAAGCCCACCGACAATACGTTGGTGTCGCCGATCTGGGTGATGACGTCGCCGACCAGCAAACCGATTTTATCCGCTGGCGAGTTCGCGTACACGTTGTTGATGTACATGTACCCGCTCGCGTCCTTGGTGACCTCGATGCCGAGGCTGATGATCGTGCCCTTGGACTGGATCTCCCGCTGGGTCTTCTCGTCGGCGGTCAGGTAGACCGAGTTGGGATCCCCTAAACCCCGGACGTAGCCGTCGAGGATCTCGCTGTTCAGGACAGCGTCGTCAACGTTTTTGTAGTAATACTGCTGAACGATTTTGTCGAGCTCGATCATCTGGTCGTAGAGCGCGTCTCTTTTCTGCGCGCTCGCAATGACCTTCGCGTCGAACTTATTCATGGAGAAAATGATGGTTGCCGTAAAAGTGATGGTCACCGCGATCAGAATCAGCGCCGTCGCGATCCCCACTGAGATTTTCTTATTCATGAGTTCCCTTTCCGGGCAGCTTAACCGTAGTAAGAGTAGAAGCCCGCCGGGTCGACCTGAACACCGTCAACCCTGATTTCGAAATGCAGATGCGGCCCCGTGGAGTTGCCGGTGCTGCCGACATATCCGAGTACGCTTCCCTGATTAATGAAGTTGCCTTCGGTCACCGCGATGCTGCTCAAGTGCGCGTAGACCGTCCAGTTGTTCGCGCCGTGGTCGATCATCACATAGTACCCGTACCCGACGTTGGTGTAGCGGACGACGCTGACGTATCCGCTGTCCGCCGCCACCACCGGCTTGCCGTAGATGCCGCCGCCCGCGATATCGATGCCGCGGTGGTAGTTGGGCACGCCGTACAAGGTGCGCCAGCCGAATCCCGAGGAGATATAGCTGTAGTTCGGCACCGGCCAGATGTAGCTTCCGACGCCGATGTACTCGCCGTTGCCGGTTCCCATGTAGCCATCCAGAATCGCTTCGGCTTCGGCGCGCGCCTTCAGGATATCATCCTGCTCCGAGAGCTTCTGTTCCTCCATCGCCTCGGCGTAGGTGATCTGGTCGTTCGCCTCCTGAATCACGATGGCCAGCTCGCTGATCTTTGTCGCCAGCTCCTGCTCGCGGATCTCGAGCTCGGCCAGCGCGTCCTCGATCTCGATTTTGGCCTGCTCGATCTCTTTTTCCTCGCGCTCGAGCTTGTCGATCAGGTCGGTATCGTGCTTCGCGACCCGCGCGGAGTACTCGGACATGGTCAGGAACTCGGTGAAGCTGGTCGCGCCGACCACCGCCTCGAGCAGCGAGGTGTCCTTGGTCATGTAGGAGACGCGCATGCGCTCTTTAAACAGTTCAATCGTGCTGTTGCGGTCGCGGATCTTCTGGTCGAGCTCCTCCTGTTTGACCGCGAGCTTGGTTCTGGTGTCGTCGATGACGCTCTCGAGAATAAAGATCTCCTCCTCGAGAATAGCCTTGCGTTCGGAGTTGGTCGCCGCTTTTTCCTGCGCCTTCGCCTTGTCGTCCTTGATGCCGGCGATTTCCTTGTTGATTTGAATCAGCCGGTTGTTCAGATCCCTCAGTTTGTCCAACGCTTCCTGTTTGGTCATTTTATCGTCTTCCGCGGAAACAGACATCGGAACCGCAGCAACAATCATGCAGACCAGAATCAGAAGCGCCGCTACTTTTTTTAGCATATCATCACCTGTGCGAAATTTATACCGAAAGATGTTTGCGCATCGCCGAGGAGCTTCCGAAGATGCCGATCAGGATGCTGAATACCATAAACGCGCCCAGCACATAGTACCAGAGCGTTCCGTACGGAATCATGCCGGACGACATCCACTGCAGCCACGAGGCGCTCGAGGCGACCACCGACCGCTGTAACACGATGTAGACGCCGGAGATCACGAGAAACGCGATCGACGCCGAGATAAACCCGATCGTGATGCCCTCCACCTTAAAGGGGAGTTTAATGAAACCGTTTGTTGCACCGACATAGCGCATAATACTAATTTCTTTTCGGCGCGAGAACACGGTCAGCTTGATGGTGTTGTTGATGACGACGATCGACGCGATGAACAGAATCCCGATAATGATGCCGCCGACCACAAACAGGATGTTGCGGATGCCGCTCATGATGTCGGCGAGCTCGGTCGGCGCGTTGACGCTGTAGACCCCCGGCATTCCGGACATCTCGAGCACAAACGCGCTCAGTGAATCGAGGTTGTGCATCGTAACATTGTACGAGGCGGGCAGCGGGTTGTCGTCCTCCAGCAGATCCAGCAGATAGCCGCGGTCCCCCATCGATTGCTTGTAGATTTCCAGCGCCTGTGTGCGCGAGACGTAGGTGCAGGTGTCGACGTACTCTTTTCCTTTAATTGTATTGCCGACCTTTGTCGCCTGACTGTCGGTGATGTCGTCCTTCAGGTAGACGATGACCTCGTTGCGGTTCTGCAGCTCGATAAACGCGTCCCGCATGTTCAGCGTGATGAGCGCGACGCCGCCCAGCAGAATCAGGCACGCGGTCAGAATGCCGATGGAGGCCAGCGACATCACGCGGTTGAGCCATGTGTTCGCGATTCCCTGCCGGATCAGATATCCGGAACTGCCCGTCTTCATCTGCCACCCCTCATCTTTCCGGTATCGGACACCAGTTTTCCGCCGCGCAGCACGATCGTCCGGCGGTGAAACTGGCCCACCATCGCCTGTTCGTGCGTCACGACCACGACCGTTGTGCCAAGCTCGTTGATCTTGGTCAGCAGATCCATAATCTCAAAACTCATATTCGGGTCGATGTTGCCGGTCGGCTCGTCCGCAATGATAATCGGCGGGTTGTGGACCAGCGCGCGCGCCAGCGCGACACGCTGCTGCTCGCCACCCGACATCTCGTTCGGGTAGACGCGCGCCTTGTCGGTCAGCCCCACGAGATGCAGCACATAGGGCACGCGCTTGCGGATCTCGGACGCCGGGATATTCGTCACCCGCATCGCAAACGCGATGTTGTCGTACGCCGTCATGGTCGGGATCAGCCTGAAATCCTGAAACACCACGCCCAGTTTGCGCCGCATGTACGGGATCTGGCGCTTCTTGATGGTCTTCAGGTTGTAGTCGTCGATCATGATGACGCCCTTGGTCGCGGTTTCCTCGCGCAGCAGCAGTTTGATCATCGTGCTTTTGCCCGCGCCGGAGTGCCCGAGGACGAAGACGAACTCGCCCTTCTCTATCACCAGATTCAGGTTGTCGAGCGCGACGGTACCCGTCTCGTAAACCTTCGTTACGTTCTTAAATTCAATCATATGACTCCCCATAAATTGCGGACACTCCTCTGCGCGTGACGCAGGTTTCATGTCCGCTTTGTTGCCGCTGTCGCGTATTAAAGTTTTACGGGAATGCTGTCGAGGTATTTGCGAACCATCAGCGCGACCTTGAAGATAATCGCGTGGTCGAATTCGCGGAGATCCAACCCGGTCAGCTTCTTGATCTTTTCCAGCCGGTAGACCAACGTGTTGCGGTGGACAAACAACCCGCGGGAGGTTTCGGAGACGTTCAGGTTGTTCTCAAAGAACCGCTGGATCGTAAACAGCGTCTCCTGATCGAGCGAGTCGATGGATCCGCGCTTAAAGACTTCCCGGAGGAACTGCTCGCACAGTGTCGTGGGCAGCTGGTAGATCAGGCGGGCGATGCCGAGGTTGTCGTACGAGATGATGGCGCGCTCGGTGTCGAAGACCTTGCCGACTTCCAGCGCGACCTGCGCTTCTTTAAAGGACGTCGCCAGTTCTTTGATGCCGCCGACGGTTGACCCGATGCCGACCAGCGCCTTGACGTAATGCTCGCTCTCGAGCGTGTCGACGATCGAGCTCGCCAGCTTTTCGACATCGCGGCTCTCGATGGTATGTTTGATCTCCTTGACGATGACGGTGTCGCTCTCGCTGATATTAAAGATAAAGTCGCGCTGCTTGTCCGGGAACAGGCCCGAAATGATGTCCAGCACCGAGAAGTCGCCGGGGGTGGTCAGCCGGATCAGCAATACCACCCGCTGCACGTCGGTCGAGAAATGAAGCTCGCGCGCCTTCGCGTAGACGTCACCGGGCAGAATGTTGTCGAGCACGACGTTTTTGATGAAGTTGACCTTGTCGTACTTCTCGTCGAAATGCTGCTTGATGCTGTACAGCGATACCGCGGCCAGCGCCGTGTAACGCTCGGCCATCTCGTCGACGCCCTGAATAAAGATCGCGTACTCCTGCTTCTTGTTCGTGTGGATGAAGCGGTAGGTAAACCCGTCCACCTTCACGACGTCGGTGGTGGCGTTGCCGATCGGAATCGGACGCACGCTGCCCGTCAATGCCAGATTGCTGCAGGCGATGACCGTGCAGTTCTCGTCGATGATTCCGACGACCCGGTCAATGGCGTCTTTCATCTGAAACACGATCCCTTGAAACAAACGATTAGACATATCCGACTCCTCCGAAATGTGTTCATTGGTCAAAATAACATCGGCAATACTGAATAAAATACTCCAGCAGATGTATCTATTTTACACAATTCTATAGACAATAGCAATATAATTCAACAAATTTCTGCGGTCTGTGTGAGCAATTATTCCCAATCGACCAAACAGCGTTTCTTGGAGGGTGAAAAAAATATCGTCAAAATGCTGAATACAAGCTAGTCCGACAGCGCCGCCAATCGGTCGCTGAGCGAGGAAAAATCCGCCAGCGTCATGCGTTCGGCGCGGGTGTCGGGGCGGATACCGCAGTCGGTCATCGCCGCTGCGACGGCGGCCTTGTCGAGGTTCAGACCCGCGGAAATCGCGTTTTGTGCGGTTTTTCTGCGCTGGGAGAACGCGGCGCGGATCACGCGGAACATCCGCGCGGGATCCTGCGGCGTCACCGCGGGCGCCTTCCGGATGTCCAGTTGAATGACGCAGCTCGACACCTTGGGCACCGGATAGAAGCTGCCGGGCGACACGTCGAACAAAATCCGCGGCGCACTGTAGTAGCGGATCGCCAGCGACACGGCCCCGCACTCCCGGCTGCCCGGCGATGCGCAGAAGCGGACCGCCGCCTCCTTCTGCACCATGACGGTTACCGATTCGACGGCGAGCCGCGATTCAAGCAGCTGCATTAAAATCGGGGAGGTAATGTAGTAGGGCAGATTCCCGAGCACCCGGACCGGTTTACCCGGAAATTCCGCCGCCAGCAGCGCCGCGAGATCGGTTTTCAGCACATCGCTTTGGATAATCTTGACGTTGCCGAAACCGCCGACCGTCTCGGTCAGCCTGGGCAGTACGTCGGCGTCAATCTCGAGCGCGACGACTTTTTCCGCGACTTTCGCGATCTCCCTGGTCAGCGCGCCGTACCCCGCGCCGATCTCGAGCACGCAGCAATCCGCGTCGACCCCCGAGGCCGCAACCATTTTCGGGCAGATCGCGGCGTTGACCAGAAAGTTCTGGCCGTATCTCTTTTTGGGGCGCGGCTTTTGGGTATCAGCCATTGTAGTCCCGGTTGGCTTCGAACGCCATAAACGGCATCGGCGCGAGTTCGCGCAGCGTGTGGTCGTAGATCGTGCCGTCCAGCGCGCCGAAGTAGACCGGAACGTCGAGATCCTTGCAGAACTCGGTCATCACCTGCCGGCACAGCATACAGGGCGCCGCGTCCTCGTCCTCGCCGCACACCACCGCGATGGCGACAAACTTGCGGCACCCGGCGTTGATCATGCCGAACAGCGCCGTCCGCTCGGCACACACCGTTGCGCCGTAGGAACAGTTCTCGATGTTGCCGCCGCGGTAGATGTTGCCGTCCTCGCCCAGCACCGCCGCGCCGACCTGATATTTGGAGTAGGGTGCGTACGCGCTCTTTCTGGCTTCGCGGGCCTCCGCGACCAGTTTTTCCCGGTCAATCATACTTGTCCCTTTCTGTTGTTGAAGGATAATAGCCTAGCGTAATTATAGACGGGTTCCGCGAAAAAGGAAAGTATCGCCGCGCCTGTTTCACTATTCACACAGTATTTATAAACTGTTTATTAGAGAGCTTTTTATATTCTTCTTGAAAAATATATCTAAAAACATTATTATAGTAATGTATGTTTCAGAAAGGAGTGTCGGTATGCCAAGACGCGATAAAATTAATTACTACCTCGATATCGCCGAAACTGTCAGCCAGCGTAGCACCTGCATCCGCAGCCGCTACGGCGCTATTATTGTCAAGAATGATGAGATTCTCTCCACCGGCTACTCCGGCGCCCCCAGAGGGCGCAGAAACTGTGTGGATATCGGCACCTGCCTGCGCAAGGATCTCAAGATCCCCCATGGCGAGCGATACGAGATGTGCCGTGCGGTTCACGCCGAGGCGAACGCCATCATCAGCGTCGCGCGGCGCGACAGCATCGGCGCCACGCTGTACCTGGTCGGCGTCGACGCCACGACAGGCGACTACGTCAACAGCACCGACGCCTGCGCCATGTGCAAACGCATGATCATCAACGCCGGCATCCAAACCGTGTTCATCCGGATCAACAACACCCAGTACCGCGTCGTCGACGTCGAGGCGGAGTGGGTCGCGGAAGACGATCCCAAACTCAACAGGTAACCTATGATATTTTGTATTGACATCGGCAACAGCAACATCGTGATGGCCTGCTACAACGACTGCACGCCGGTTTTCCAGTCGCGGATCTCGACGAATCGCTCGCTGACCGCCGACGAGTACGCGGTGTTGCTGCACGGCGTCCTGCAGCTGCACGATATCACCGAGCGGGATATCGACGGCGCCGCGATCAGTTCGGTTGTGCCGTCGCTGACCGAGACGATGCGCGCCGCCATCAAAAAAGTCACGGACGTCGATGCCATGATCGTCGGGCCCGACTCCAAGACCGGTCTCGAGATTCTAATCGACAGCCCCAAGGAGCTGGGCGGCGATCTTGTCGCGACGGCCGTCGCCGCAAAGAACCGCTACCCGCTGCCCTGCGTCGTCATCGATATGGGAACCGCCACCACATTTACCGTGCTCGGCCGAAACGGCGCGATGCTGGGCGGCGCGATCACCCCCGGTCTGCGTGTCGCGGTCGAATCGCTGGTCAGCCGCACCTCGATGCTGGTCGGCATCGCGTTTGACGCGCCCGAAAAGGTCATCAGTACCAATACCATCGACTGCCTGAAATCGGGCGCGGTGTACGGAACCGCGGCCTCGATCGACGGCATGTGCTCCCGCATAGAGAAAGAGCTCGGCGAGAAACCCACCATCGTCGCGACCGGGGGCCTTGCATCCACGATCATCCCCCACTGTGAGGCATCGATTCTGTTGGATGAGAACCTGTTGATGGACGGCATCCTGCAAATATACCAAACCAATCATTGTTGAGGTACCCCATGGACAAGGAACAGCAACCGATCGCTCCGATCACCCCGCCCGCCAAAAAGACCAACATCGCCTATCTGACACGGCTCAGCGTGCTGACCGCGCTGCTCGTCGTCATGGATCTGACCGGCATCGGTTACATCCGGATCGGCACCATCACCCCGATCGAGATCACCATCATGATGATCCCGGTCATTGCCGGCGCCATTTTGCTGGATCCGCTGGCCGGGCTGTTTTTGGGCGGCGTCTTCGGGTTGATGAGCTTCTTTCAGTGTTTCGGCCGCTCGGCGTTCGGCGTGTTCCTGTTCGGCATCAGCCCGATTCTGACCTTCGTCCTGTGCATGATTCCGCGCATGATCATGGGCCTGATGGTCGGGTTTATCTACCGCGCGATCCACACCAACAAGAAAAAGCTGCTTCCCTACATTATCTCCAGCGTCTCGGGCGCACTGCTCAATACGCTGCTGTTCGTCATCATGCTGATCTACTTCTTCGGCAACAACAACGCGTTCCTCGAGGTCTTCCCGATCAACTCGATCATCGCGTTCTTCGCGGCGTTCGTCGGCCTCAACAGCCTGATCGAGATCATCGTCTGCGCGCTGTTCGGCGCGATCTTAAGCCGCATCGCCCGCATCGTCGACAAGGATCAGCCAAAAAAGACCCCTTAATCCCACCACGAAAGAAGATTATGCCTTTTCGAATTGTTTTGTTTGATATGGACGGTCTGCTCGTCGACTCCGAGACATTGACCCACCGCGTGCTCAACGACAAATTGGCCGAGTTCGGGAAATCCATGTCTGTCGCGTTTTATGTCGGCCTGATCGGTCAGAGCAACGAGACCGCCGACGCGTACATCGCGGAGACCTTCCCCGAGCTGCCCCACGCCCACAATTTTCTCAACGCGGAGTTCGAGCGCCGCGTGAGGAACAGCGGGCTCGACCCGAAGCCCGGCGCGGCCGAACTGTTGGACTGGCTCGACGAACGCGGCATCGCGAAATCGGTGGTTAGCTCGAATATCCGCAGCGCCTGCGATCTCTCGCTGACAAGCGCCGGGTTCACCGGCAGGTTCGACTACGTCGTCAACGCCGACCTCGTCGATCACTGCAAACCCGCGCCCGACCTGTTCCTGAAAGCGCTGGAGCTGTACGGCGCCGCGCCGCATGAGTGTCTCGTACTCGAGGACTCCGAGGCCGGCATTCTCGCGGCAAACGCCGCCGGTATCCCGGTCATCATGGTGCCCGACTTGCTGCCGCCCGACGCCCGCCTGCGCGCTCTGTGCCTCGCTGTGTGCGACAGCTTGACAGATGTCATTCCCTACTTATCGTAAAGCGTTTCAGTCTAACCGAAGCAGGCCGCCCAGCAGAAAGCTTGCGCAACTCGATCCATAAAGAATAATAAAACAGAGGGGGAACCGCAAACAACCGTTGATGCTTGGAGGCAAGTGAGACATGAAAAGAAACGTAAAAATCAATTTGATCATCGACATAGCGCAAATTCTCCTGTCCTTCGCGATTTTGATTTATTATCTCCGCACAAGGAATGCCATTTATACCTTGATTGCGATGACCGCTGTCACAGCGTTTGTACTGGTCACGCTGTTTTTGGATATCATTCGATGGGCCAAATTGAGAGACCCTGCTTTAAGAAATGTTATGATTGCCCGCGCGTTTTTTTTAGCCATGATGACTGTTGATTTGGTACAATTCGGATTAGACTATCGCGCATTAAGCGCGTTAACTTAACTAAATCGAGATGTTTTATCCTACATTGTATAGGGATGCTTTTTATCTCGCGGGTTCCACTCCATATAAGGCCAAAGACGCACAGCGCATAGGCGCTGTGCGTCAATCTATTGTACGTGATCCCTTATATAGTCAATTAAATTGAAAAAAGTTCTCACTTTTTTCAATCGGCAAGCAACGCTTGCCGGCACGTCTATGGCGTGCAATGGACTATGCACTCGATTTTAGCCGCCAAGTTGGCGGCACTGTGGGGCTATCGCCCCAGCTTCAAAACAGGAAATGTACTGTTTTGAAGTTCAATGAGTATATCACAAAAAAACGAGCTCCCGTAAGGGGGCTCGTTTTCTATTGGTCTTTGCTGTTGTTCAGGATTTCCGCGAGCAGCGCGTTGGCCACGTCCCGCTTTTCCGCCGTCTTTTTCTTGCTGCGCCGGAACAATCCCTTGTAGCGGTACACGACGTCGCCCTCCCGGGGCGGCTCGGCGAATTCGGTCACCGCCGCGCCGAACGACGTGCCGTCGCCGCGAATCAAAACCACCTGATCATCCTCGATGCGGTCCACGCTGTACAGCCTGCTCATCTACTCCCGCTCCTTTGTCACGCGCAGCGCGCTGCCGTCGGTGACGAACACGATGTTGCCCATCAAATCGGTGCGCAGCGGGGTGGCGCCGACCGCCGCGACCCGCTCGAGCACCTGCTCTTTCGGGTAGCCGTACTCGTTGTCGAGGCCGCAGGAAAAGACGACGTACCGCGGCTTAACCGCCGACAGAAAGTCGTTGCTCGTGGCGTTCTTCGAGCCGTGGTGCCCCGCTTTCAGCACGTCCGCCCCGAGCTCCGCGCGCGCGTCGATCAGAGCGCGCTCGACCACCGTCTCGGCGTCGCCCGGAAGCAGGAAAGAGACCGCCCCGTGGTCGTACCGCAGCACGATCGAACAGTTGTTGAGGTCGGTGTACCCGCCCGCCGACAGGACTTGAATCGTCCCGTCCGGCAGCGCGAGCGTCTCCCCCGCCTGCGCGAGTACCGTCTTGATGCCTGCGCGCTGAATCGTGCGCAGCAGCTCGAGATACGTCTCGTTCGTCGGCGTCAGGTCGCTGCTGTAATAGGTGAAATAGATCGTGCCGATCTCGTAGTGCCGGATCAGCGCCGCCATGCTGCCGATGTGGTCGGTGTGCGGGTGCGTCGCGATCAGGTAATCGATGCGGGTGACGCCGCAGCTGTCCAGATAGCGCCGGATCGCGTCCTCCGAGGTGTAGATCCCGGCGTCGATGACCGTGACGGTGTCGCCGTCCCGAATCACCGTGCAGTCGCCCTGTCCGACCGACAGAAATGCGACCGCGCTCTCGCCCTCCGCGAGGTCGGTCTGCGGGCCGGCAGCGGCGGCGGGCCGCAGGTCGAAGGCCGCGTAGATGTCCTGCCACGAGCTGCCGCGCAGCATAAAAAGCCCAAAGCAAACCACCGCGACCAGCAGCAGCGAGAGGAAGATCAGAATCCGGTTGTTTCGGCGCTGCGTCGCGCGGTGGCGCGCATATTTCTTGTTTTTATCGTCTTTACTGCTCACGGTTCAGGTTTCTTTCCTGCCACTGCTGGCGCGTCATCAGAATGGTGCGCGGTTTGCTGCCCTCCTGCGGGCCGACGATGCCCATCGCCTCAAGCTCGTCGATAATCCGCGCGGCGCGCGCGTAGCCGAGCCGCAGACGGCGCTGCAGCATCGACGTCGAGGCCTGTCCGCTCTCGATGATGACCTCGATGGCCTCCTCGATCATGGGATCCCCGTTGTCGTTCCGCGCCTCCTTGCCCTTTTCGGTGACCGCGTTCGCCTCGATCTCGCTGATAAGCGCCTCGTTGTAGGACGCCGCGTGGTTGCGCTTCAGGAAGTCGACAACCTTCGAGACCTCCTCCTCGCTGATATAGCAGCCCTGCAGGCGGATGGGTTTGGGGTTGCCGACGGGCTGGAACAGCATATCGCCGTGCCCGATCAGTTTTTCCGCGCCGCCGCCGTCGAGAATCGTTCTGCTGTCGACCTGCGAGGAGACCCGGAACGCCACGCGCGTCGGGATGTTGTTTTTGATGGTTCCGGTCACGACGTCGACCGACGGGCGTTGTGTCGCGACCACGAGATGGATGCCCGCCGCGCGGCCCATCTGTGCGATGCGGCAGATCGCGTTCTCCACGTCCCGCGGCGCCGTCATCATGAGGTCGGCCAGCTCGTCGATGACGACGACCCAGCGCGGTTTCTTGGTCGGCGGCTCGGCGCCCTCCTGCACCGGTTTCCCGGCGCCGCGCTCGACCATCACATTGTACTCCTCGATGTTGCGCGCGCCGCAGTCGGCGAAGGTCTTGTACCGGCGCAGCATCTCGGCGACCGCCGTGTTGAGCGCGCCGGCCGCCTTGCCGGGATCGGTGACCACCGGCGTCGGCAGATGCGGCAGTCCGCGGTAAACCGCGAACTCCACCATCTTGGGGTCGATCAGAATCAGTTGCACGTCCTCGGGCGCGGATTTATAGACCAGACTGATAATCAGTGAATTGATAAAAACGGATTTGCCCATGCCGGTCGAGCCCGCGATCAACATGTGGGGCATGCGGCTGATGTCGCCGACGCGGATGCCGCCGCTGATATCCATGCCCATCGAGATCGTCAGCGGCGCGGACGCGTCGCGGAACGCCTCGGTCTCCAGCACGGTGCGCAGGTTGACGATCCCCTGTTCCTTGTTCGGCACCTCGATGCCAACGGCGGCCTTGCCGGGAATCGGCGCCTCGATGCGCACACCCATCGCCGCGAGGTTGAGCGCGAGGTCGTCGGACAGGTTGACGATGCGCGACAGGCGCACGCCCGCCTCGGGCTGCAGCTCGTACCGCGTCACGGTCGGCCCGCGTGAGATGTCGACGACCCTGGTGCGCACGCCGAAACTCGCGAGCGTCGCCACCAACGACTCGGCGTTACTGCGCAACTCCTCGGTGATATCTTTCTTGCCCGCCGTCTTTGCTTTCGCGAGCAGCGCGAGCGGCGGATATTTGTATTCGGTAAAGAGCGGCTGCGGGGTCTCGGCAGGTTCCGGCTTGACCGCGGTCTCCACCCGCTTCTTCTCCCGCGTGATCAGCTCGTCGAGCTCCGGGTTTTCGCCGAACGCGGTGAACCGCTGCGAGATCATCTCCTCGCGTTCGAACACCGACCCGGTCACATCGGCGGCCGGCCCCGTTCCGACCGGTGCGCGCGGTTTCATCTCGAGGATGTCGACGTCGATCGGCGGGGGCACTTCCTTGTACTCCGGCCCCAGCTCGATGTCGATTCTGCTGCCCGGCGCGATCGGTTTTGCTTTCGGTTCCGCGGTTTTTTGCGGTATGTTCTGCCGGATCTCCTCGAGCGGTATGTCGATGCTCGCCGACGTCTTGCTGCGCTCGTCGAGCTGGACGTTGATGTCGAACCGGGCCTCCTGCTCGGAGACGACCGGCGCGGGCGGGTTCTCGGCTTCCCGCTGCGCCCGCAGCTCGGCGCGTTCGGTCTGCCGCTCCTTCACATTGTCGGCGCGCGCGCGCAGGAAGTTGACGAGATCCGTGACGGTTTTTCCGGTCATAAGCATGACGGCGACAAACAGCAGCACGACGATCAGAATCTTGGCCACGGTACCGCCGCCGAGCTTCCACAGCGTCCAGCCGAACGTGGCCGACAGCGCGCCGCCGCCCTTCGCCTGTGTGCCGTTGTCGTACAATGTCTGAAGATCGGGCAGGAATTCGCCGGTCAGCGGCACTTTGCCGAAGATCAGCAGCGCGCCCGAGACCGTCAACGTCAGGAATACCGCTTTCAGCACCTTGGGCGCCGGCGGCTTTTTGCCCGATGAAAATGCGATGCCCATGTAGATAAACACCGCGCCGATGGCGTAGGAAAGCAACCCGAACACCCCGAGCATCACCTCGTGGAGGGTTGTCCAGATATTCTGCCCCTCGATAAAGGCCAATGCGATAAAGATCAGACCGAACGCGAACAAAACCAGCGCGATAAACTGCCGGTTCGCTTTTTTCCTCTTCTCCGCCGCCTCGAGGCGCGCCTTGCGCTCCAGCTCCGCTTTGGTGGGGCGGCCCTTTTTCTTGGTTTCAGCCAAACTGCTTCCTCCCGAAATCGTCTAAATCAAACTCAGGATCGTCGTTCCCGAGAACATCTCGATCGCGCCGATAATAATTACGAGAATGCCCAGCGCCAGTGCATAATACGCAAAGATCGCAAAGCGGTCGGTCTTGACCAGCCAGCGGATCAGCCGGATCGCCAGCATACCGAACACCGCCGCGGTGACGACGCCGACCATCAGCTGCACCGGCTCGATCTCAATCCCGGCCTTGTAGGCATCGGCGAACTCGGTGACGCTCGCCGCCAGAATCGTGGGGATGCCCATGATGAACGAGAACTGCACCATGAACTCGCGCGAGTAGCCGAGCAGCAGGCCCGACGCGATGGTGCTGCCCGAGCGCGACACGCCGGGGAACATCGCGAAGCCCTGAAACAGCCCGATGCGCAGCGCGTCGCCCGGTTTCATGTCGACCGCCGTCTTGCGCCCCTTGATGCACTTGTCAGCCAAAAACAGAAAGCTGCCCGTAAACAGGAAGCAGACGCCCTCGACCAGAATGTCATTGTCGCCCGACAGCGCCGAAAAGAAGTCGCGCGCAAAGAACAGCCCAAGCAGCGGCGCGAGCGACACCAGCATCATCAGCACCAGCTTGCGCTCCTCGTTGCATTGGTCGTACCGGAACTTTCCGCGCAAAAGATCGCCGATCATGCCGAAGAACTCCACGATCATGCGAAGGATTGTTTTAAAATATGTAATGAACACCGCCAGCAGCGTTCCGAGATGCAGCATCACGGTAAAAAACAGGGAACCCTCGCCGCTGATGCCGAAAAAGTGCTGGAACAGGGACAGATGTCCGCTGCTCGAGATCGGCAGAAACTCGGTGAGGCCCTGTATCACGCCCTGAATGAAGCTCTGAAATACCGTCATGTTGCCCTCTTATGTAGGACGCGGATTTCCCGCGTTTCGTAGATTAAAAATCAATCGCATTAAATTATACCACAAACATAGACGTTTTAATACTATTTCTTGCCCTTTGGCCTGCCGATTCTGCTGTACAGATACCCGATCGCGTCGCTGAGCGTGCCGATCTGGTCGATCAGCCCCGAGGCGACCGCCTGCTCGCCGTCCAGCACCGTCCCGACGTCCAGCACCAGCTCCCCGGTCTTCATCAGGAACTTCAGAAAATCCTTTCGGCTGATGTTCGAGTTCTCGACGATAAAACCCGTGATGCGGTCCTGCATGCGGTCGAAATGCCGCATCGTCTGCGGCACGCCGAGCACCATCCCGGTGTGGCGCACGGGGTGCACCGTCATCGTCGCGGTCGGCACGATGAACGATCGCTGCGCCGCCACCGCGAGCGGAATCCCGATCGAGTGTCCGCCGCCCAGCACCAGCGAGACCGTCGGCTTCTTCATTCCCGCAATCAGCTCCGCGATCGCAAGCCCCGCCTCGACGTCGCCGCCGATCGTGTTCAGGATGATCAGCAGTCCGCTGATCTCGGGATCCTCTTCGATGGCGACGAGCAGCGGGATGACGTGCTCGTACTTCGTCGACTTGGTGCCGCTCGGGGATTCGGTGTGGCCCTCGATCTGCCCGACGATGGTCAGACAGTGAATCGGGTACCGCCCCTTCGTCTTGGCCACCGACGCCGTCTCAAGCATCAGGTCGCTGTCGAGAATGCTGTCGGCGTCGGTATCGACGGGTTCCTCCGCCCGGTTTTGCGTCTTTTTCGGCTTGGTCTGTTCCCGTTCCGGTTTGCTCTTTTTTGTTTTTTCGCTCTTTTGTTTCATGTTTCCACCGCCTTTTTCCCTATTCTATCCATTTTGCGCCCCTTTATGCCGGTGACAGGTTGTCACTTTGTTTGACAATCTTGTTAAATATCATTAAAATTGAGGTAGCGAATTCCCCCCATTTGAAAGGTTGTGTAATCCCCATGGCAATGAATGTTACCCAAAAGATCATCGCGACCCATCTTGTCGGGTCGCCGCAGCAGGAAGCTTCCCAGATCGGCATCCGCATGGATCAGACATTGACGCAGGACTCGACCGGAACCATGGCCTATCTCCAGTTCGAAGCGATGGAAATCGGCCGCGTCAAGACCGAGTTGTCCGTCGCCTACGTCGACCATAATATGCTTCAGTCCGGCTTTGAAAACGCCGACGACCACGAGTATATCCGAACCGTCGCGAAGAAACACGGCATCCGGTTCAGCCGTCCCGGCAACGGGATCTGCCACCAGATTCAACTCGAGCGCTTCGGGATCCCCGGAAAGACCTTGATCGGCTCGGATTCCCATACCCCGACCGCGGGCGGCATCGGTATGCTGGCCATTGGCGCGGGCGGTCTCGATGTCGCCGTCGTGATGGGCGGCGGCGTCTACTACATTCCCGCACCGGTCATCGTCGGCGTGCGGCTGACCGGAACCCTGAAAAACGGCACGAGCGCCAAGGATATCATTCTGGAACTGTTGCGCCGCCTGTCCGTCAAGGGCGGTGTCGGCAAGATTTTTGAGTACTTCGGCGACGGCATCCGGACCCTCTCGGTGCCCGAGCGCGCCACCATCACGAACATGGGCGCGGAGCTCGGCGCGACGTCCTCGCTGTTCCCGAGCGACGAGGTCACGCGCGCGTTCATGAAAGCCCAGCAGCGCGAGCAGGATTACGTCGAACTGCTGGCCGACGCGGGCGCAACCTACGACGAGGTCGTCGACATCGATCTCGGCGCGCTGGTGCCGCTGTGCGCCGCACCGCACATGCCCGACAACGTGCAGCCCGTCCGCGATCTTGCCGGACTGAAGATCGACCAGGTCTGCATCGGCTCCTGCACCAACTCCTCGCTGCTCGATCTGCTGAAAGCGGCGGCACTACTAAAAGGAAAGACCATCCCGGAACAGGTCAGTCTCGTGATCTCGCCGGGTTCCCGTCAGGTGTTGACCCAGCTCAGCGAATGCGGCGCGCTCGCCGACTTTATCGGCGCGGGCGCGCGGATCCTGGAATGCGCCTGCGGCCCCTGTATCGGCATGGGACAGTCCCCCAAGAGCGGCGCCGCCAGCCTGCGCACCTTTAACCGCAACTTCGAGGGGCGCAGCGGAACCGCCGACGCCCAGGTCTATCTCGTCAGCCCCGAGACCGCCGCGGTCAGCGCCGTCGCCGGGGTGCTCACCGACCCGACCGAGTCGTGCGCGAATCTTAAGGTCACCGTCCCCGAACGCTTCCTGTGCAACGACAACATGATCGTCCAGCCCGCGCCGGAGGCCGAGGCCGCCGCCATCGAAGTGGTGCGCGGGCCGAACATCAAGCCTTTCCCGAAAGCCCTGCCGGCGTCCGACGTGCTGGAGCTGCCCGTCACGCTGAAGATGGGCGACAACATCACCACCGACCACATCGCGCCCGCCGGCGCAAAACTGCTGCCCTACCGCTCCAACATCCCCTATCAGGCCGACTACTGCCTGACCCGCGTCGACGAGACGTTCCCCAAGCGCGCCAAAGAAGCCGGACAGAGCATTCTGGTCGCGGGCGAGAACTACGGTCAGGGATCCTCGCGGGAGAACGCCGCGCTGATTCCGCTGTATCTCGGTATCCGCGCCGTGTTCGTCAAGAGCTTTGCCCGCATCCACCGCGACAACCTCATCAACAACGGGATCCTGCCGCTCGTCTTTTCGGCCGGCAGCGATTACGACGACATTCAGCAGGGCGATGTCCTGTACCTCGAGAACCTGCTGGACGCCATCGAAAACGCCCCGACGGTCTCCGTGCTCAACCGGCGCAGCGGAAACCGCTATCAGGCCGCGCTGAACCTCAGCCCGCGCGACCGGCAACTGCTGCTGGCCGGCGGCACGATTAACTTTACGAAAAAGGGAGATTCCCCCCATGTTTGATATGCAAGCGGCAAAGGACCATTTCGAAAAACTGATGATCGCCCAGATGCAGCGCTGCGAGCGGATGGAGAACGACGGCGGCTTTATTGATCTCACTGCGGTCGATCCCCTGATTGTCGGCGTCTGCGGCGGCGACGGCATCGGCCCGGTCATCACGCGCGAGGCGCAGCGGATTCTCGAACATCTGCTGCGGGACGACGTCGACGCGGGACGCATTGTCTTCCGCACCATCGACGGCCTGACCCTCGAAAACCGCATCGCCGCGGAAAAGGCGATTCCGCCCGAAATCCTGGAACAGCTGAAGGCCTGTCACGTCATCCTGAAAGGCCCCACCACGACGCCCGACGCCTCGTACAAAGGCCCCAACATCGGCAGCGCCAATGTCACGATGCGCCGTGAGCTCGATCTGTTCGCCAATATGCGGCCCGTTAAGATTCCAAAACTCGGCATCGACTGGGTGTTCTTCCGCGAAAACACGGAGGGCGCCTACGCGCTCGGCAGCGAGGGTTTGGAGCTGCCGGGTCTCGCCGTCGACTTCACCGTGACGACCGACGCCGGTACCCGCCGCATCGCGCGGCTCGGCTACGAGTACGCCCGCGCCAACG
Organism: Oscillospiraceae bacterium; assembly: GCA_031554355.1. Taxonomy (GTDB): domain Bacteria; phylum Bacillota; class Clostridia; order Oscillospirales; family Ruminococcaceae; genus JAVBRN01. The sequence goes on along the minus strand of JAVBVJ010000034.1, from coordinate 2,369 downwards.
GCAAAAAGCGCGTCTCGATCGTCACGAAGGCGAACGTCATCAAGAAGACCGACGGCAATTTCCTGAAGCTGTGCCGCGAGATCGGCACCGAGTACCCCGAGATCACGACCGACGACTGGTACGCCGACATCCTGACCGCGAAACTCATCGACGAGGAGCGCAGAAATCTGTTCGAAGTCATGGTGCTGCCCAACCTCTACGGCGATATTATCACCGATGAAGCCGCGCAGATTCAGGGCGGCGTCGGCACGGCGGGCAGCGCGAATATCGGCAAGCGCTACGCCATGTTCGAGGCCATTCACGGTTCGGCTCCCCGCATGGTGGAGGAGGGCCGCGCGCAATACGCCGACCCCTGCTCGATGCTGCGCGCCTCCGCGATGCTGCTGACACACATTCAACGTCAACCGCTTGCCGAGCTTTTGACCCGTGCGCTGGACATCTGTATGTTTGAGGAAAAGAAGATTTCAATCACCGGGCGCAGCTCCGGCTGTACCTGTTCCGAGTTCGGAGATTATGTCCTTGGAACCGTCGAGTCGCTTCAGCGCTAACCCCCTTAAGGAGAACCCCATGAAAGAAGCCAACACCGTTTCCTCCCCCGTTGTGCGCAGACTGCCGCGCTATTACCGGTATCTGTCCGATCTGCGGCGCAGCGGCATTATCCGCATATCCTCGAAAGAATTCGCCGCCCAGATGGGGCTCACCGCCTCCCAGATCCGTCAGGATCTCAACTGCTTCGGCGGTTTCGGCCAGCAGGGCTACGGCTACAACGTCGACCAGCTGGCAAAAGAAATTGAAAACATCCTTGCGCTCGACGACAAAATCCCGTCGATCCTGATCGGCGTCGGCAATCTCGGACGCGCGCTGACCTCGTTCCTGTTTGACGCCAAAGGAATCTCGCTGATCGGCCTGTTCGACAAGAACCCCCGCACCGTCGCCGAGATCAACGCCGACCTCGACGTGCTGAACATCAATCAGCTCGACGCCTTCTGCGAAGAACACCACCCCGAGCTCGCGATTCTGTGTATTCCGAGCGCCAATGCGCAGCAGATGGCGAACCGCTTGGTCCGGCTCGGCATCAAGGGATTCTGGAACTTCAGCCACATCGACCTGATCCTCGACGACGACATCTGCGTCGAGAACATGCACCTCGGCGACAGCCTGATGACCCTCGGATTTAATATTCACGCGAAGGAGAAATAGAAATGGAAACATCAAAGAGAGCCGCGCAATTTCGAAGCCGCTCGGCCATGGCAACCCTGAGCTGTACGCTCTTTGCGGTGTCTGTTGCGCTGCGTCTCTTTGCCCATGTCTACTTTCCCGCCAACAACACTTCGTACTATCTCGCGACCCAGATTCTGCTGCCGCTGTTCAGCTGCGCCGCCTTTATCCTGCTGATTCTGATCGGCAGCGACAACATTCTGTCCGTCAGCTTTCTGGCGCTGTTCGCCGGCATCCTGTTCTTCATCCTCAAGGCGTTCGAGTTCCAGAAGACGCACCAGATTCTGTGCACCGCGCTGTACATCACCGTCGGCCTGATCTACACCCTGACCGTGACCGGCGTCACCCGGCGCAAGATCCTGCTGATTCTGGTCTTCGCGCTGCCGCTTGTCTACCACATCGGCGAGGACGTCTACAACTACTACTTCCTCTCCAAAAAGTTTTCGTCCTCGGTCTGGCTGATGGAATTCTCGGTGCTCGCGATCATGGCGGCGCTGCTGTGCTTTACGCTCGCGCTCGAAACCCGCTACGAGCGGGATCACTACGAGGTCGGGGAGGAGGAAGAGGTCTTCGACATCTTCTCCGACATTCCGATTGTCCCGCGCGAAAATGCGCCTGTCCCCGTGAAAAACAAATTGGCCGACGAGCCCGTGATTCCGGCGCAGACAGAGGAATCCCCCTATGTGCCGGAGAGCGAACCGCTGCTCGTCCTCTCGGAGTTGAAACAGCCGGAGAGCGCGCCGGACGGCGACGTCCCGCTACCGGACCTGAAACAGCCCGATCCGCCGCTGGCGGCGCCCGTCGTGCTGACGGAGTTGCAGCCCGCGACGCCGGAACCGGTAAAGTCCCTCTCCGAGTTCGCGTCGACGGTCGCGGCGCCCCGCACGGAACCCGCTGCCGCCCCGCCGCAACCCCCGCCCCCGGCGGACGACAAACCGCCCGTAAAGAAACTCTTCAAGGCTGGAAGCTATCAGGGCTGACCGAAATCCATAAAAAAAGAGACCCGATTTTGCACAGAACCAGAAAAAATGGACATTGAATAAAAAAGCCACCGGGCGTAGGATAAAAACTACAAACGGAGGTTTTTTTATGTCAAGCAAAAAAGGAATAAAACATTATCCCGAAACGCTAAAAGCACAGATTCGAACAGA
>JAVBVJ010000007.1:0-5574 GCA_031554355.1 Oscillospiraceae bacterium | reverse complement strand
CTGAAACACATCGAAATTCAGGGATTTAAGTCCTTTCCCGATAAAACAAAAATCGTCTTCGACAATCCCTACACGGCGATTGTCGGGCCCAACGGCAGCGGCAAAAGCAACATCAGCGACGCTGTCCGCTGGGTGCTCGGCGAGCAGTCGACGAAATCGCTGCGCGGCGGCAAGATGGAGGACGTCATCTTCGGCGGAACCCAGCTGCGCAAGGCGATGGGGTTTGCGCAGGTCGCGCTGTGTCTCGACAACGAGAGCGGCCGCATTCCGGACGCCGGCAGCGAGGTCATCGTGACGCGCCGGTTTTACCGCAGCGGCGACAGCGAGTACCTCGTCAACGGCGCGACGGTGCGGCTGCGCGACGTGCGCGAGATGTTCATGGACACCGGTCTCGGCCGCGACGGCTACTCGATCATCGGGCAGGGGCGCATCGCGGAGATCGTCTCCGCCAAGAGCGCCGACCGCCGCGACCTCTTCGAGGAGGCGTCGGGCATCTCGAAATACCGCTTCCGCAAGACGGAGGCCGACCGCAAACTGGAGGCGGCGCAGGACAACCTGTCGCGCCTGCGGGATATCCTCGACGAGCTCGAGGGCCGCATCGGGCCGCTGACCCAGCAGAGCGCGAAAGCGAAACAGTTTTTGCAGCTGTCCGACGAAAAAAAGAGCCTTGAGATCACGCTGTACTGCGACAATATCGAGCGTTCGCGGGACAATATGCGGCTTCAGGACGACAAGATCAACGTCGCCCAGCAGGACTACACGAACGTCGCCGCCCGTCTCGGGGAGCTCGAGGAGCAGATGGAGCAGACCGCCGACGTCGGGCGCAGAACCAACGCCGAGATCGATGCGCGCAACGCCGAGATCCTGCGGCTGAACGAGCTGATGACGGGGCGCGAGAGCGAGATCGCGGTGCTGAACAACGACATCCGCCACGGCACCGACCAGATCGCGATGCTGCTGAGCGAGCGCGAGGCCCTCGCCGCGGGCGGCACCGGCATCGCCGAGACGGTGGAACAGCGCAGGCTAGAGATCGCGCAGCGCCGCTCCGAGATCGAGACCGTCGAGCGCTTGATCGCCGACGCCGAGGCCGAGCTGACCGCGCTCATCGAGAGCTCGGAGCAGAGCGACAAAAAGCGGGTCGAGACCGCCAAGCGGCTGACCGATCTGCAGAATGAGGTCACCGACCTGCGCGTCGACAACGTCGCCATCCGGTCGACGAACGACGCCGTCGCGGCGCGGGTACAGGTGATCGAGGAGGCGCTGCCCGGGTTCGAAAACCGCCTGCGCGACGCCAAAAAAGAATTTGACGAGAACGCGGCGTACCTAAAGACGCTGCTTTCCGATATCGCGGCGCGGGACAACCAGATCAAGGGGTATGTCCTGAAATCCGACGACCGCAAACAAAAGCTGGCCGCCGAGAGCGCCGCGCTCGAAAAAGAGAACTTCGAGATCCAGAACCTGATCAACAAGGCGCAGATGCTGCGCGACATGGACAAGAACCTCGACGGTTTTTCGCCGGGGGTCCGCCACGCGCTCAAAGCGGGCGAGAACCGCGAGATCGCCGGGATCATCGGCACCGTCGCGTCGCTGATCCGCATTCGCGGCGGCAACGAGCTCGCGATCGAGACGGCGCTGGGCGTCGCGGCGCAGAACATCGTCGTCAGCGACGAGCGGGCGGCGAAACAGTGCATCCGTTTCCTGAAAGACAGCAAAGCGGGCCGGGCGACGTTCCTGCCGCTCGACACAATCCGCCCCTCGAGCTTCGAGGCGCGCGACCGCCTGAACGACGAAGGCATCGTCGGCCTTGCGAGCGAGCTGGTCAGCTGCGACAACCGCTACGACGCGATCATCAGCAGCCTGTTGGGGCGCATCGTCGTCGCGAGCGATCTGGACGCGGCGGCCGTTTGCGCAAAAAAGATGGGGTACCGCTACCGCATCGTCACACTGGACGGACAGGTCATCAACGCGGGCGGCTCCTACACCGGTGGATACACCGCGCAGCAGGGCGGCGTGTTCACGCGAAAAAACGAGATCGACAAGTTGGAAAAACAGGTCGAGACGCTCCAAAAAGGGATCGAGAAACGCCGCGCGGACGTGGCGGCGCTGACCGCGGAGGTCGCCGGGTACGAGGCCGAAATGCTGGCACTGAATGCCGACCAGATTACGGCCAACGAGGACCGTGTGCGCGCGTCGGCGGTGCAGCTGCACCTCGAGGCGGACATCGGCACCATCGAAGACAACATCAACGACAGCCAGGCGGAGCTGGCCGCCAACGCGACCGCGAACAGCGAGCGCAGCCAGCGCATCTCGGCGAACGAGGGCAAGATCAACGTCCTGACGCAGGAGATCGGGCGGCTCGAGCTGAGCGCGGGCGACGAGAGCCAGAGCGGCGGCGATTTCATGAAACGCCGCGCCGACATGACCGCCGCATTGGGCGACTACAAAATCGAGCGCGTCGAGAAACAGAAAGACGTCGAGAACATCGAGCAGGCCGTCGAAACGCTGCTGCAACAGAGCGGACTCGCCGACGACCGCGCCGCCAACATCGCGGCGGCGATTGCCCGCGTCGAGGAGCAGAACGTCGAGCGCGCCCGCAGCATCGAGCAGATCGGCGAGGATCTCGGCCAGATGAAAGCCGCGATCGCGCAGTACCGGCTCGACATCGAGACCATGATCGCGAACCGCACCGAGAGTGAGCGCGAGACGAGCCAGAACCAGTCGGCCTACGGCGACTTCTCGCGTCAGCGCGAGGACATCGGCCGCGAGATCGCCCGCCTTGAAGAGCGCAAGATCGCGCTGCAAAACGAGTTCGACAGCGCCGTGTCCCGCCTGTGGGAGGAGTACGAGCTGACCCGTCCCGAGGCCGAGAAACTGCGCGTTCCGTTCGAGTCGATCACCGAGCTGCGCCAGCAGGTCGGCGCGCTGCGCGCCAGGATCAAATCGCTCGGCAGCGTCAACGTCGGCGCGATCGAGGAGCTCGCCGAAGTCAGCGAGCGGTTCACATTTTTGACGGAACAGGTCACGGACGTCGAGAAATCGCGCGAGGAGCTGAAAAAGCTGATCGCGCAGCTCGAAAGCGAGATGACCCAGATCTTCACCCGCAACTTCCACGAGATCAACAAGCATTTCCGCAGGGTCTTCGTCGAACTGTTCGGCGGCGGCAGCGCGAATCTGGCGCTGACCGACGAGACCGACGTGTTGAACAGCGGCATCGAGATGGACGTGCAGCCGCCCGGCAAGGTTATCAAGAACCTCGCGGCGCTGTCCGGCGGCGAGCAGGCGCTGGTCGCCATCGCGCTGTACTTCTCGATTCTGGCCGTCAACCCGTCGCCGTTCTGCGTGCTCGACGAGATCGACAGCGCGCTCGACGACGCCAACGTCAACCGGTTCGCGAGCTATCTGCGCCGCGTCACAGGCAACACCCAGATCATCGCGATTACCCACCGCCGCGGTACGATGGAGGGCGCCGACATCCTGTACGGCGTCACGATGCAGGAGGAGGGCGTCTCCAAGCTGCTCCGCCTCAGCGTCGAGGAGGCGCAGCTGGTGGTCAGCAAATAAACGAAAAAAGAGAAAAACATGGGATTTTTTGAGAAACTGGCCGCCGGCCTGAAAAAAACGCGGGACAACATCGCGTACAGCCTGTCGGACGAGAAATTGACCGACGACTTCTACGACGAGATGGAGGAGAACCTGATTCTCGCCGACGCCGGGGTCGAGACCGCGACGTCGCTGATCGATGCGCTGCGCGACACGGTGAAAGAGCGCCATATCCTGAGCGCGCCGGACGCCGTCGCGGCATTGCAGGAACTGACCGCGGCGCGCCTCGCGGCCGACCGGGAGCTGGACTTTTCCGGCAAGCCCGCGGTCGTGCTGCTCATCGGCGTCAACGGCGCGGGCAAGACGACGACCGCCGGCAAATTGGCGAACTTATACCGCAGTCAGGGCAGGAGCGTGATGCTGGCGGCGGCGGACACCTTCCGCGCGGCGGCGACCGACCAACTGCGGGTCTGGGCCGAGCGGGCGGGCGTCCCGATGATCGAGGGGGCGCACGACCCCTCTGCGGTCGTGTTCGACGCGGTTTCGGCCGCGCGCGCCCGGGGTATCGACATCGTCATCGCCGACACGGCGGGGCGGCTGCACACCAAGAAAAACCTGATGGAGGAACTGAACAAGATCAGCCGCACCATCCAGAAAGCCGCCGATACCGCCTCGGTCGAGACGCTGCTTGTGCTCGACGCCGTGACTGGCCAGAACGCGCTGAATCAGGCCGCCCAGTTCGCCGACAGCGCGGGCGTCAGCGGCATTGTACTGACCAAACTCGACGGCACCGCGAAGGGCGGCGTCGTTATCGCCATCAAAGATCAACTCGGCATTCCGGTGCGCTACGTCGGCGTCGGCGAAAAGATCGACGATCTCGGGGTTTTTGTCCCCGAGGACTACGCGCGGGCGCTGTTTGGAAGCGAGGACGCATGAAAACGATCACGTTTGTGGCCGCGACCAACAATCCGGGTAAACTGCACGAGATCCGCGAGATCCTGAAGCTCGTGGGGTGCGACTGTGTCTCGCTCGCCGAGGCGGGGCTCGACATCTCCGTCGAGGAGACGGGCGCCACGTTTTTGCAGAACGCTGAACTCAAGGCGCGCGCCGTCTACGCCCTGTGCGGGCGGCCGGTGCTGGCCGACGACTCGGGGCTGTGCGTCGACGCGCTGGGCGGGGAACCCGGCGTGCACACCGCGCGCTACGCGGGCGACGACCACGACAGCGAGGCCAACATCGATAAACTGCTCGGCAACCTGCGCGATGTACCGCCGAAAGCGCGGTCGGCGCGGTTCATCTCGGTTGTCTACGCGATTCTAGCGGACGGCACGGCGGTGACGGGGCGAGGGTGGTGCGAGGGCTTTATCGGCCCCGAGCGGCGCGGCAGCGGGGGATTCGGCTACGACCCGGTCTTCTGGTTCCGCGGCAACCGCAGCATGGCCGAGCTCAGCGACAATAAGAAAAACGAAATCAGCCACCGCGCGCGCGCCATCCGCAAACTGGCGTTCAAGCTGCGCGGAATAAAGCGATACAGGAGAAACGCATGACCAGCAAAGAGCGCGCGACACTGCGCAGCGCGGCCAACGGCCTGCCCGTCGTCTACCAGATCGGCAAGGAGGACATCGACGACACGCTGATCCGCGGCGTCGGCGAGGCGCTGAAAGCGCGGGAACTGATCAAGATCAATGTGCAGAAAAGCAGCATGACCTCGGCGCGCGCGGCGGCGGATCTGCTCGCGAAGGCGCTGAAGGCCGAGGTGGTGCAGGTCATCGGCGGCAAACTGGTGCTGTATAAACACAACCGCGAGATCGGCCAGTACGGTGTGAAATGATCAAAAAACTTTTGATTTTCGGCGGCGCGTTTAATCCGCCGCATCTCGGACACGAGCGCATGTTGCGCAGCGCGATCGAGACGATCGACCCCGACCGCACGCTCGTCATCCCGTCGGAGGTGTCGCCGCACAAGGACAATGCGCATGTGCCCTTCGCCGACCGCGCCTACATGAGTCGCACTTTTTTGGCGTGCGGCGGCGAT
>JAVBVJ010000031.1:0-10417 GCA_031554355.1 Oscillospiraceae bacterium | reverse complement strand
CACTAAAAGCCAGTATGCTGCAGGATCTGGAAAAAGGACAGGTGACGGAGATCGATTACATTAACGGCGCGGTCTGTTCCGGCGGCCGCGAATACGGCATCCCCACCCCGTTCAACGATGTGGTCGTGTCGCTGGTAAAGGCGGCGGAACAGGCCAAAAACGTCCCCGACAAGGCCGTCAATATGCGCGCGTTCGATCCGCTGATTGACGCGCTGTAAGCGCCGGCCGAACCGTGTCTTTTTCTTCCGATGCTTTTACTTTGACAGAAAATATGATATAATAATTTAGATTTTCAACAATTGGAGCATTGCATGTTTAAGCATCAACAGAGCATCAATATTCTTTGGGTCATGGTGACCCATATTCTGAAAGGCACCTCGACAAAGGCGCACACCCACGAGTACTACCACCTGACGCATGTGCACAACGGAACGCTCGTGTACAACATCGGCGGCAAGATCTACCATGTGAAGCCGGGCGAGACGATTTTGATTCCGCCGGGCGTCTCCCACTCCCAGGACGATATCCTCGACGATCTCGCCATCGCGAGCGAGATCAAGTTTGTGCTGGGCGACACGACGCTGCACAAGATGCTGCGCGCGGTGCCGATGGTGGTGCCCGCGACCGACGAGGCGACCGGCCTGCTCGACCGCATCGTCTCCGAGAGCATCCTGTTCAACGCGGTCTCTCAGGCCTGCATGCACAGCTATCTCAACGCGCTGCTCTACATCTGGGCGCGGGACTACCACAAGGAGAACGGCGACGAGGACACCGTCGGCGTGTTTGACACCAGCGGGTTCTCGCCGCTGACGAAATCCATTCTCAAGTATCTCGAGGACAACTACAGCGGCAACGTCAACTTACAGGCGCTGGCCGACGAGCTCGGCTACAACAAGTTCTACATCTGCAACGCGTTCAAGCAGGACACCGGCAGCACAATCTTCGAGTGTCTCGCGATTCTGCGGGTGCGCCACGCCGCCGAGCTGATCTCGTACAGCGAGCTGTCGCTCGAGAACGTGGGCAGCCGCGTCGGCTTCTCGAGCATCAGCCACTTCAACCGCGTGTTCAAGGCGATCACCGGCATCCCGCCGGGCCAGTACCGCCGCCACTACCCCGCCGAGATCCTCACGGTCGAGCGCACCGAGATGGATCTCAACCGCGACGACTATGTGGGGCTCGTCAAGCCGAGCTACGAGGAGCCGTTCATTCTCTCGGTGCTGGCGCGCCAGAAGATCTCGGGCGAGATGCTCAACATGCTGGCGAAAAAATCCTCTTCGGAGGATCTTTGATCGATCAACCGACAGTAAAACACCGGCGCCGCTGCAGCGGCGCCGGTGTTTCTTTGATGTTTAGAGGTAGCCGTGGTGCTGCAGCAGCTTGACGAGGCCGGCGTCGCGGAACTGCTCGATTTCGGCGTTGTTGTGGCCGTGGCGGTCGTCGCGGTGCGCCAGCAGATCTTCCATCTGCTTTTTCAGCGTCATGTAGTACCACACGCCCTCCTTGGGCGGCTCGGTCCAGTTGGCCAATGCGTTCATCGTGTTCTCGCTGCCGGAATTGCCGATCGGGCCGAGCAGCAGACCCTCGATGCCCAGCTCGCCCCCGGCGAGCTGGTACACCGTGTTGGGGCCCATCAGGCCGTAGCGCAGTCCCGGTCCGAGACAGAACGCCGTGTCCACGTCCTCCATCGACGCGATGCCCTTCATGACGATGTTTGTGCACTCGCGGTACAGCGCGCTCATCAGGCGGCTGGCGATGTAGCCGGGGCTCTCTTTTTTCAGCACGACCGGCACCTTGCCGATCTGCGCATAGAATTCGCGCGCCTGCTCGACCAGCGCGGGGTCGGTGTCGGTACTGCCCACGACCTCCACCAGCGGCATCAGGTAGACCGGGTGGTACGGGTGGCCGCCCAGCACGCGCGCGCGGTGGGCCGCGTGTTCCACAATGCGGTGGATCGGCGTCGAGGAGGTGCTGGAGGCGATGATCGCGGTCACCGGACAGACCTCCTCGATGTCCGCTAAAATCTTTTGCCGCACTTCCAGTGTCTCGGGGCCGTTCTCCTGCACAAAATCCACGTCGATGAGCGCCTGCGCCCGGTCGGTGGTAAATGTGACGCGGCCGAGGCCCTTCTCGCCTTCCTCCGCCGTCATCACGCCGTTCTCGACGAGAACATCGAGCCCTTTTTTCGTCAGGTCGACGGATCGCTGAAGGCCCTCCGCGGTCGGCTCGTACAATGTGACATTATCCCAGCCCTTCAGGATAAAATAGGTCGCCCAGCCGCTGCCGATCAGGCCGCCGCCGTACAGCGTAATCTTCTTTTTACTCCAGTCCATAAGACAGTTGCTCCTAAAAAATGATTTGACTTCTCTGTGTCGCCGCTTGTGGCCGCACAACTCCCCAAACCATCGGCTGGGCTGGCCGTCGGTGGCGTTTCTCTATTTGTGTGCGCCGGTGCGGAGAACGACCCGCCGCCGCGCGCTTAGATTGTTGTCAGGACTCGACCTTTTCGCCGTTCGGGGTGTGCTCGGGCAGGTCGGCGGCATCGCCCAGCAGGCGGCCGCGCTGCAGAACTTCCATGGCGATGGCGACGAACAGCAGCAGGCCCTTGATAATCATCTGCCAGAAGTCGTTGACGCCCATGATGGTCAGGCCGTTGAACAGCGTGTTCAGAATCAGGATGCCGAGGATGACGCGCGGAATCTTGCCGTGGCCGCCGCTTAAGATAACGCCGCCGAGACACGCCGCCGTGATACAGTCAAACGAGTAGGTGTTCGCCGTGGTGGCGTGCACGGTCATGGTGCGGGAGAGCAGCAGCATCGCCGCGAGACCGACAAACAGCCCGCCGATCGCGTGGGTCATGATGTTCTGCTTGACGGCGTTGATGCCGGCGAGGAACGTCGCCTCGCGGTTGCCGCCCAGCGCGTAGACGTAGCGCCCGTAGCGGGTGCTGCTGAGCAGATAGTGCCCGACCAGGACCGCGCCGAAGAAGATAAAGATCATGAGCGGAATCTTGCCGAACACCATGTACTGGGAGAAGTTGATAAACCGCTCGTCGATGCCGTGCAGCGTCGCGCCGTTCGTGATCAGGTAACAGACCCCGTTCCAGATCGTGGACATCGCCAGCGTCACCACGAACACATAGGTGTGCAGAATTTCGGTCAACACGGCGTTGAGCGCGCCGGTGACGGCACCCAGCAACATCGCGATGACGACGGCGAGCGCCATGTTCATACCGGCCAGCATCATGTAGGTCGCGACGATGCCGATGAAGGCGATGCGCGGCCCGACCGAGAGGTCGATCGACCCCGAGATCATGACCATGCTGTAGCCCACGGCGCAGGTGCCGAGCACCGCCGCCTGTTTCAGGATATTGAGCAGCGTCGTCGTCGTGAAGAACTTGGTCGGGGCGATGATGGAGAACGCGGCGTACAGCACAACCAGCAGAATCCACATGCCGAATTTGTTCCAAAGTTTTATAATCTGTTTCATACTAAGCACCCACTCCTCTGTTAACTTCGGTGATACCGGAAGCCAGTTTCAGAATCTTTTCCTGGTCGAAGTCCTGCCGGTCCAGAATCCCCATCTGGCGGCCCTCGTACAATACCACCATGCGGTCGGCCAGCCCGATGACCTCCTCCATCTCGGAGGAAATCAGGATCACGGATTTCCCGCTCTCCACCAGCTCGCGCAGCAGTTTGTACATCTCCTGTTTCGCGCCGACGTCGATGCCGCGGGTCGGTTCGTCGAAGATAATGATCTCGGCGTTGGCCGCCATCACCTTGGCGATGACCACCTTTTGCTGGTTGCCGCCGGACAGGTTTCCGACCATCTGTTCCAGGCTGGGCGTCTTGATCCGCAGCTTATCCCGGTACTCCTGCGCCAGACCGCGCTCTTTCCTGCGGTCGATCCACGGGCCCTTCATCAGGCCGTTCAGACTGCTGAGCGAGATGTTCCAGCGGATCGACATCGGCATGAACGCGCCGTGCTGTTTCCGGTCCTCCGGCACCAGACCGATGCCGTTCGCGAAGGCCTGCGACGTATTCCGGATATCCACCGCGTTACCATTGATGCGGACGGTGCCGCTCTTCTTCTTTGCCGCGCCGAAGATCATCTGCATCGTCTCGGTGCGCCCGCAGCCGAGCAGCCCCGAAAAGCCCAGAATCTCGCCCTTGTGCAGCGCGAAATTGATGTCGCGGACGCCGTTGCCGGTGAGGTTCTCGACCTCCAGAACCACCTCGTCGCCGACCGGTACTTTGCGGGGCGGGAACGTCTTGGAGAGCTCGCGGCCGACCATGTGCTGAATCAGCTCGGTCGTGTTGGTCTCGCTCGTCTTGAGCGTGGTAATGTATTTTCCGTCGCGCAGCACCGAGACCCTGTCCGAGATCTCAAAAACCTCCTCAAGCCGGTGCGTGATATACAGGGTAGTGACACCCGCCGCTTTAAGCGAGGCGATGACCGAGAACAGCTGATCCACCTCATTTTTCGTCAGCGGCGCCGTCGGTTCGTCCAGAATAATAAATTTCAGATCGCGCGTCATGGCGCGGGCAATTTCGACGATCTGGCACTGGCCTGCCGTCAGGCTCAGCACCGCGCGGTTGACGGGCAGCTTGATGCCCACCCGGTCGAGAATGGCCTCCGCCTCGGCTTCCATCTGCTTGAAGTTCACTTTGAGCGCGCTGCCCTTTAAGTGTCCCAGAAAAATATTCTCGGCCACGGTGAGGCTGGGCACCTGCGCAAATTCCTGATACACCACCCCGATGCCCAGTTTCGCGGACAGCTCCGGGTTGAGGCGGCTGTACTCGACACAGTCGAACGTGATGGTTCCGGCGTCGGGCGGGATCGCCCCGGCGATGGTTTTAATCAATGTGGATTTCCCGGCGCCGTTCTCGCCCACGATGGCGTGCACTTCCCCCGTGCGGAACTCCATATCCACATGGTCCAGCGCCAGCACGCCCGGATAGCGTTTGGTCAGTCCGGATATCTTGAGTATCGTCGTCTGATCCGTCATACTTCCTCCTCCAGAGATCAGCATTCATACCGGCACCGGCCGCCGCATAAACTTCGACGCGACGGCCGGTGACAGTATCGTTAGAACCGGTCAGTTACTTGGAATCCCACTTATCCATATTCTCTTTAGTGAAGACGAGCGATCCTGCCATCATGCTCTCCATGACCGCTTTGGTGTCGAGCAGTTTGCCCTGCTCGGCCGCGCCGACAACCATCGGGATCATCTCTTTCCAGATCGCGCCGACATAGGAGTTGAGGCTGCTGGCGGTGCCCTTGAAGTAGCCGCCCTCGCGGATCGAGGCGAGCGCCGACTGGGTTCCGCCCTGACTCCAGATGCTGAACTTCTCGGTCATGATGTCCTTGCCCTGATTCTTCAGGGTGTTGGTCGCGATCACCGCCGAGTCGTCGGCCTGGGTGATCAGGATCTCGATCTCGGGATGGTTGACCATCAGCGCCTCGGTGGCCTGCAGCGCCTTCTCGGAGGAGACCTCGTAGGCGGCTACGCACTCGAAGCGGCCGTCTTTGGCCAGAATCTCAACGCAGGTATCGAGCCAGATCTTGACGCCCGGCGTCGAGGATTCCTGATAGAGGACATACGGGATTTTCTCATATTTGCTGAAATACTCGGCGTTCTGGTTGGCGTAATCAAAGATCGCCGCCGCCATCTGGACGCCCTTGGTGCGGGCGCTGCTCGTCACGAGGAAGTAGTGTCCGCCGCCGGTCTCCGGCCCGTAACCCAGGGTGAGAATCGGCGTTTTGTAGGTCTCCCACCAGCCGTCCATGTAGGAGGCGTAGGACTCCGGGGTGATCGGGTAGAGGATGATGGCGTCGTAATTTCCGCTGTTCAGGGCGGATTCGACCACCTCAAGCTGCGCCGCGTCGGTGTAGTCCTTGGGGCCCTGCATCGTCAGGGTAATCTTGTATTTCGCGAGGTACGGTTCCCAGACGGCGAAGGAATTGATAAAATACTCCGCGCCCGCCCAGGAGGGGATGTACAGCACGTTGAGTTGTTTGTTGACTTTGTACTGCGCGAGATCGCCGAAAACTTCGTTCCAGTCGACGGACGCCAGCAGCTCGTCGATGCTGTTGTAGGTTTCGGCCGCGCCGTTGACCTGATAGGGGCTCCAGTCGACGGTGGAGCCGTAGGGCACCTCCATGCCGGTCGCCGTGTTGACAACCGTGACTTTCGCGGCGTCCACAATGACGCCCTCCTCGAACGTGCCGCCACCGCCGCCACCGCAGGCGGTCAGCACAAAGACCAGTACCAGTGCCAGTAACAATGTGACTGCTTTTTTCATTACCTTAATTCTCCTCGTTATTGTTGGGTTTACGATTTTTGAAACGCTTACCTGAGGTTCTCAATCAGGGTGGAGACGCCTTGACCGCCGCCGCAGCAGGAGGAAAAGAGCCCGTACTTGCTGCCGCTGCGTTCCAATTCTTTCATGGTAAACATGGCGACCCGCGCGCCCGACGCGCCGTTGGGATGCCCGAAAGCGATGGCGCCGCCGTTGGGATTCCACTTTGCGCGATCGATCTCGATGCCGGTTTGGGTCTCCATCTCCTTAATAACGCTCAGGTTCTGAGCGGCAAAGGCCTCGTTGCATTCCCACACGCTCACATCCGCCACCGTCAGCCCGGCGCGCTTGAGCGCCAGCAGGTTGGAGTAGGCGGGGCCGATGCCCATCAGCTTGGGGTCGACGCCGACATCGGCGCCCGAGACCCAGCGGGCATAGGGGGTGTATCCCAGCTCCCTCGCTTTTTCGGCGCTCATCATCAGCACGAACGCCGCGCCGTCGTTGCGGCCGGAGGCGTTGCCCGCGGTGGTCACGCCGTCGGCGCGAAACACGGGCCGCAGCGCGCTCAAGCCCTCGAGCGTCGTCTCGCCGCGCACATGCTCATCCGTGACAAAGTCGTAGTCCGGGTTTTTCTTGTCGCCCTTAATGGCGACGGGGATAATCTCATCTTTAAAGTATCCGGCGGCGACGGCCTTGGCGGCGCGCTGCTGGCTGTTGTACGCGAACTCGTCGCACGCCTCGCGGGTGATGCCCCACTTGGCGGCCATGCGCTCCGAGATGTCGATCATCGAGATGTCGTCGGCCGGCATCGGCGTCAGCTTCTGCATAATCGGCATCGGCGGATTCAGCTTATACGGCTCGACCGCCTGGGAGAACTTGAAGAAATACTGGCTGTAGGACTCCATGCCGCCGGCGATGACGACGTCGGCGCCGCCGCACAAAATCTTCCACGCCGCGTGGTTGATCGCGTCGATCGCGGAACCGCACTGCATCTCGATGTAGCTCGCGGACGTCTCGTAGGGCAGGCCCGCGGCCAGCGTCGCGAAACGGGCGGGGTCCCCGGTCTGCACATCGTGCAGCGCCGAACCGGCGAACACGCTGTCGACCATGCCTTTTTCCATAATGCCGCTTTTTTCCACCAAACCCTTGATGGTGTAGCCCGCGAGCACGCTGGGCGTGATGTTCCGAAGCGTTCCGCCCATGCGTCCGAACGCGGTGCGCGCCGCATCCACAAAGACTACCTGTCGATCACTCATACCAAATCCTCCTCAAAACCTCTTATCTTCATTCATCGTTCGATTTAAACTTAAACCCGCTCATCGGGACAGAAGAACAGCCCCGACGCGCTGTACGCGATCTGTTCCTGCGCCGCGCTGCTGCGCGCCTCGGCGGTGACAAAGATCAGGCGCGCGCCCGCGGACATCACCTTGGTGCGGACCAGCAGATCCGGCCCGACCGGCGCCGGGGTGTGGCAGCGCACCGTGAGCGTCGCTGTCGGCGTGCGCTTGTGGGTGCGGTTGCAGAAGTACCCCAGCTGCCCCATCGCCGTGTCCAGCATACAGGCGGCAAATCCGGTGTAGAGCTGTCCGTCCTCCCCGCACAGTTCCGCTTTGGTCTCGAACCGGGACAGCACCGCGCGTCGCTCCGCGTCACAGCGCAGAATCTCGGCCGGAATCGCCGCGCCGAGTTCGGGCGAAAGGCTCGTGTGCCCCTTCATACAATAGTATTGCAGATGTTTCTGCATCTCCCCGTCCGCTTCCGTCGTTCCGGCGGACGGCGGGCAAAACGCCGCGCAGTCCCGCAGCGCCGCGCTGACGTCGGACATCGTTCCGGTGACGGTAAAGCAGGGTTTCTCCGCAGGCGCGCCGGCGAGCCACGCCACGGTGTTCACGGTGTACCGGCCCTCCTCGGCGGCGGTCAGGCTGCACCGCACCGCGAGCGTGCAGATGTGCTCGGTCAGCACCGGGCGGTAGTAGTCGATCTGTATGGTTTCGAGCCGCACCGCGCCGGGTACGCCCAGCGCCCGCAGAAAGGCGGTGATACACCGCTCGCCGATGGAGCCGGTCATGCCGCCGTGCAGCACACCGTACGCGTTGCGCATCCACGGGTCGACATCTACCTCGAGCGCGGCGCTCTTCGCGTCGGCGTCGAGTGAGAGCAGCCGCACCGCGACCCTGTCGAGCAGCCGTCCGGCGGTCTCCTGATCCGGTGTCGGTTGGTTTTTGTCGGGCATGTTATTCTTCTCCGCTTCGAGATCCGTGATCGGTCGGACACGAACGCCGCAGCCGTGCGGTGAATTTCGCCGTTCTTTGCAGCATATTTCTATTTCTGACTTAAAGTCTACCCATTTGACGTATCCCTGTCAACATAAATATTTAACATAAATTGACGCCTTTTGTGACACAAATGACAAATTTATAAGAAATATCGGTCAATTTTCCGGTTTTTTCAATCCGGAGTCTGTTTTAGGTTCGGTTTTCCAAAGAATTGACAGATATTAATGCGCGGATAGTTGCTAGTTGTTAGTTGCTAGTCGTTAGACGTTAGACGTTAGACGCTAAACGCTAGACGCTAGACGTTAGTGAACGGTAATGCCGCGCGTAAGCGCGGCATATTGGATTAGCCTATCAGAACCGCCCTTCCGCAATGTACTGCGGAAGGGCGGTTCTTTGTGTCGAGACCCGGTTCAGTTTCCCGCGCCGCTCCTTCAGTTTGTCGGCGGTCGTCGCGGTCGCTGTATCGATCAGTAGTAAAACTCCCTGTCTGTCACCCCGTCCCCGAGCGTGATCACGCGGTAGTTGGGCCGGCTGTTCAGATAATCCTGAAAGTCGATCAGCGCGTAGGTGTACCGGTAGTTCCACTGGGTGATCGGCTCGCCGCCGGTACCAAGCCCGGGTACCTCCCGGGCGTCTGATTCATTCAGCACGAACAACTCGTCGCCGTACACGATGAACGGCCATCCGACCGTGCTCCGCCCTTTGTCCGCGATGTCAAAATAGTATAGCTCAATCTCGGTCAGCTCTTTGGTCGCGACGTTGAGGGCCACCAGCATATCCTCCTCAGTTGCCTGGTCGAACGTGGAGAAGAAGATATACCCGTTCAGCCATTTGATTGGTATATAGATCTCGCCGGGGAACGAGTCACCCAACAGCAATTTCTCCTCCTCTTTCGTATAAACATTGATCTTCCACAGCGATCCGTCGCTCTTCACCGCCAGTATGCAATCGTCTACCGCCGACTCGGTAAACAGCTCTTGCTGCACGCTCTTGTCCATCGTCAGCAGATCCGTCTTCGCGCCGTCGGTCGTGGAGATCGCGAAGAAATCCACTTCGAAGTCCTCGAAGTCCACGATGGTGCGGCTGGATCTGGCAAAAACGATCTCGTCTTCGTGTACGCCGATCGCGAAAATCGATTCCAGCGTCTCTTCATCTTCCAGACTGATCAGGAACTCATCGATCTGCGCGCCGCTCTGCGCGTCCAGTTTCAGCAGTGTGCGTTGATAACAAGGATAATACGGCTCTCTGTATCCGACGACTTCCAGTTTTATCAAATACAGATAGGCCCCGTCGCTGAAGAGAACCGATTCCAGTTTGATAAAGCCGACATCGCTGCCGCCGGGCGGGCTGTCCGGATATTCCAGCAGCGTCCGGCGGTTGTTGCCCTGCAGGTCGGTGCTCTCCAATCGCGGAGCGGAATAAACGCCCGGCGACCAGTCGTTGGTCAGGTTCTCCGGCTCCAGCCAATAGAGCGTGTTGTCCGACGCAAACAGAACATTGTTACCGGAGGCGTAATGGACAAAGGTGTCGCAGCTGTCGTCCATGTGCAAGCAGTCGGGCACACCGCAGACCACCTCGGTCGTCGCTTTCTCAAAATCGGTGTAGCACACGACATTCGCGTAGTGGTCGTCCGACTGGTTCTGAAAATAGTACAGGCCCTTTTCGTTGTAGGATTCCAATTTTTTCAGCGTCCCCGCCGGCGCGGCGGGCGCGGTCGTTTGCGCCGGCGGCGTTTCGGGCGTCGATGTCGGCGCGCAGCCGGTGAGCAGCAGCAGCGCCGCCATTATCACAAGTATCCGTTTCTTCATCTATTCTCCTTATGAAATATTCGTCACACCCGGG
>JAVBVJ010000162.1:0-7717 GCA_031554355.1 Oscillospiraceae bacterium | reverse complement strand
GTCTTGTGCGTCGTGGAGGTCACGATGTCGGCGTAAGGAACCGGCGACGGATGGATGCCCGCCGCGATCAGACCCGCGATGTGCGCCATGTCCACCATAAAATAGGCGCCGACACTCTGCGCGATCGCCGCCATGCGCTCGAAGTCGATGATGCGCGGATAGGCGCTTGCGCCCGCGACAATCAGTTTGGGGCGCGCCTCCAGCGCGATCGCTTCCAATGCGTCGTAATCGATTCTTCCGGTTTCGTCGTCGACGCCGTAATGCGAGAACGCGTACAATTTGCCGGACGAGTTGACGAGCGAGCCGTGCGTCAGGTGACCGCCGTGCGCAAGATTCATGCCGAGGACGCTGTCCCCGACCTCCAGAATCGCCGAATAGGCGGCCATGTTCGCCTGCGCGCCGGAATGGGCCTGCACATTGGCGTGCTCCGCGCCGAACAGCTCTTTTGCGCGGTCGATGGCGAGCGTCTCGACCTCGTCGACGTATTGACAGCCGCCGTAGTAGCGCTTGCCGGGATACCCCTCCGCGTACTTGTTGGTCAGCACGCTGCCCATCGCGGCCATCACCGCCGGGGATACAATGTTCTCCGACGCGATCAGCTCGATGTTGTCCCGCTGCCGTTTCAGCTCCCGGTTCATCGCCGCCGCGACATCCGGATCGGTCTTTTTGATAATTTCGGTTCCGTCAAAAAAATCGTTAAACATAGTCCGCACCTTTGTTTTATTTGATTCTTATTATATCAGATTCCCGATTGAACCGACAACTGAATTTTCAGTTTATTTCCGGCCGCATTTCCTGTAGAATAGAGAAAAAAGCGAAACGTGTGGATTATGCAGATAAATGAGCGCGCCGCCGCCATCGTCGCGGCACTGGAACAGGAATACCCCGAACCCGCCCCCGGTCTGGATTACGGTCCCGAGGACGCGTGGCAGCTATTGGTCGCGGTGCGCCTCGCCGCGCAGTGCACCGACGCGCGCGTCAACGTCGTGACGCCGAAGCTGTTCGCGAAGTACCCCTCGGTCGACGCGCTTGCCGCCGCCGACGTGAAAAACATCGAGGCGATGGTGCAGAGCTGCGGGCTCGGCGCCAGCAAGGCGCGGGATATCAAGGGCTGCATGACGATGTTACAGCAGCAGTATGGCGGCCGCATCCCCGACACGATGGAACAGCTGCTCAAGCTGCCCGGCGTCGGCCGAAAATCCGCCAACCTCGTGCTGGGCGACATCTTCGGCAAACCCGCGATCGTCTGCGACACCCACTGTATCCGCATCTGCAACCTGCTAGGGCTCATCGATACCCCGAACCCCGAGAAGGCGGAGCGGCAGCTGCGGGCCATCCTCGCACCGGAAAAGGGCAACGATTTCTGTCACCGTCTGGTATTGCACGGCCGCGCGGTCTGCGTCGCGCGGCGGCCGCAGTGCGGCGTCTGCTGCCTTAACGCACTCTGTCCGTCGTCGGGCGCACAGTAATCTCCGAGAATACGCGCTTGTATTTTTCCCGAGTTTGGTTTATAATAATACTGCAAAACACAGGGGCGCCGAAAGGCTGAGATCGGCAGATGCCGTGTCCCTTAGAACCTGAACCGGGTAATGCCGGCGTAGGAAGTGTTATCTGACTTAACACGATTATGCCGGTTTATCGAAGGATAAGCCGGCCTTTGTTTTGCGCATCAACCGAAAGGAAACGCTCAATGAAAAAAAAGAACACCATCCGGATTCTGGTGGAGTGCGCATTGCTCATCGCCATCGCGACCGTGCTGTGTATCTACCCGAAGATCAAGTTTCTGCCTTACGGCGGCTCGGTCACATTGTGCAGCATGCTGCCCGTTATTCTGATCTCGTACCGCCACGGCATCCGCTGGGGGCTGCTGTCCGGTTTCGCCTTCTCGCTGATTCAACTGATGACGAACTCTTCCGGTTTCGGGTTCAGCCTGTTCACCGCCGCGATGATCGTGATCTTCGATTTCCTCGTCGCGTTCACGGTGCTGGGCGTCGGCGGCATCTTCCGCGGCAAACTGAAAAGCGCGGGCGCCGAACTCGCACTCGGCTCGTTCGTCGCGCTGTCGCTGCGCTACGTCTCCCACGTCATCTCCGGCTACTTCGTGTGGGGGGAGTACGCCGAGTGGTTTTTCGGCGAGGCCGGCGGGTTCGGCAGCTGGGTCACCGGACATATCTCGGGCAACGCATTGGCGCTGGTCTACAGCCTCTGTTACAACGCCACCTACATGATTCCCGAAATCATTCTGACCGTCGTCGTCTCGCTGATTCTCTCCCGCTACGCACTGTTCAAAGTGGAACTGAGCGAATCCTAAAGAAAAGAACCCGGAACTCCGGGTTCTATTACATGTGGGCAGCGATCGCGTCGCGCAGAAACCGCGCGCATCCCGGAACATTGCCGTCATAGTATGCGGTAAAGCGCTCATCGTCGACGTACATGTTTCCGAGACCGATATGCGCCTCGCGGCTGTACTTCGGCCAGGTGTAGCCCAGCCAGCGGCGGTGCATCTCCGCGATCTCCTTGCCGCGCACGCCTTTCGGGTTCTCGCCGCTTTCAACCGCCGATTCCAGCGCGGTTAAAATCCCGCCGGAGAGCGCCTGCATCTCGTCGTACTGCTCCCTGCTGAGATTCATCATTCTGGCGTTGCTCTCCGCAACCGCCTGTTCGCCGTATTTCTCGCGGATCTCGGCGCCGTATTTGCGCTCGTTTTCATCGACGAGGTTCTGTTTAAAAGCTTCGAACTTCTCGTTATCGGACATCTCTTTCTCTCCTCTCTGATCTTGTATCGTCCGGTCGATGGTGTGGATCAATGCATCCGTGCGGTCGCGCCGCCGCAGCAACTCCTCGCGGTGCTGTCGCAGTGTCTGCTCCCTGTCGTAATCCGGCGCGTCGAGCGCCGCAGCGATCTCTTGCAGCGGAATATCCAGCTCGCGAAAGAACAGAATCTGTTGCAGCCGGTCGAGCTGCTCCCTTCTGTAGATGCGGTATCCCGATTCGTTGACGTACGACGGTTTCAGCAATCCGATGTTGTCGTAGTACCGCAGCGTTCTGCCCGACACCCCGGCCAATTTCGCTAGCGCCTGAACCGTATAATCCATGCTCCCACCTCCCGACACCGTCATTGTATACCTTTACGCAACGTCAATGTCAAGTGTTTTTTCGTTTCTTCGCGGGATTCTTTTTCGGGCCCTTGCCCGAAGGCCGGTTCCGCTGTTTCGGGCTCGCGGAAGCCCGGGGAACGGCCGGCCGGCCGCCGCCGCCGGCGGCGACCAGGCAGGAACTGCCTGCCCCGATTAAATCGGGGCGGCCGGCCTGCACTAAGGCCTCGCGGACCATCGCCGCGTTCTCTGGTTTGAAGTACTGCAGCAGCGCGCGCTGCTGTCTTTTTTCTTTCTCGGTGCGCGGTACGTAGACACGTTCCAGGGTGTAGGGATTCAGCCCCGTGTAGTACATCGCGGTCGCGATGGTGCCCGGCGTCGGGTAGAAATCCTGCACCTGTTCGGGGTGAATGCGCTCCTTCTTCATGTACAGCGCAAGCTCTACCGCGTCGCGCAGGGTGCTGCCGGGGTGCGAGGAGATCAGATAGGGCACCAGATACTGCTCCCGCCCCGCTGCCCCGGTCAACTCGTAAAAGCGTTTTTGAAAGCGCTGGTAGACCTCGAAATGCGGCTTGCCCATCAAGTCCAACACATTGTTGCAGCAGTGTTCTGGCGCAACTTTCAGCTGTCCGCTGATGTGGTGCGCCACCAGTTCCTTGAAAAACCGCTCGTCGCGGTCGGCGATCAGGTAGTCGAACCGGATACCGGAGCGCACAAACACCTTTTTGACGCCGTGCAACGCGCGGATCTTTTGCAGCATCGTCAGATATTCGGTGTGATCCGGAATCACAGACGGGCACATCTCCGGCGCAAGACAGCGCTTCCCTTTGCAGAGACCGGCTTTCAGCTGCTTCTCACAGGACGGCTTCCGGAAGTTGGCGGTCGGTCCGCCCACGTCGTGGATGTAGCCCTTGAAGTCGGTCTGTTCCGTCAGCATCGCGGCTTCGCGCAGCACCGATTGTTCGCTGCGCGCGGTGACAAGCCGCCCCTGATGGTAGGCCAGCGCACAGAACGCGCACGCGCCGAAACAGCCGCGGTTGTGGATGATCGAGAAGCGCACCTCCTCGATCGCGGGCACGCCGCCCGCTGCCTCGTAGCAGGGATGCCACGTCCGCATATAGGGCAGGTCGTAAACGCGGTCGAGCTCGGGTTGCTCGAGCGGCGGCGCAGGTGGATTTTGCACGACGATGACGGCGCCGTGCCGCTGTATCACGGTCTTGCCGCGCACCGTGTCGTGTTCGTCCTGCTGGATGCGGCTGGACACGGCGTATTGCCGCCGCCCGCTATCGGTGTCGGCGGACACCAGCTCGAACGAGGGGCACTCGGCGCAGGGCCGCGGCATGTACTCCTGAACCGGAATCGCGACGGCGGTGCCGCGGAGATCCCGAATCTGCTGCGGGGCCTCCCCCGCCGCCAGCCTGCGCGCGATCTCGACGACGGCGTGCTCCCCCATGCCGAACACCAGAATATCCGCGCCCGACTCGATCAGAATCGAGGGACGCACCGCGTCCGCCCAGTAATCGTAGTAGGCAAAGCGCCGCAGCGACGCCTCGAGCCCGCCGATAACGATCGGTACCGCGCCCATCAACCGCCGGATCACGCCGCAGTAGACCTGAACCGCGCGGTCGGGCCGCAGACCCGCTTTTCCGCCGGGGCTGTAGCTGTCGGAGCTGCGTTTCCGGCGCGCCGCGGTGTAATGTGCGACCATCGAGTCGATGTTGCCGCCGGTGACAAAGAAGCCGAGCGCCGGTCTCCCGAAGCGTGCGTAGTCCGCGTCGGTCTGCGGCTGCGCCAGAACGCAGACGCGAAATCCCGCAGCCTCCAGCACGCGGGCGACGATCGCCGCGCCGAAGCTGGGGTGATCCACATACGCATCGCCTGTCACCAGAACGATGTCGCAGCCGTCCCAACCCCGCGCTGTCATTTCTTTTTTTGTTACCGGTAAAAAGCCCATATATTCTCCGCTTTGATTATTCGATTAAACACATTGCCGGTTCTCTGTCGCCGTTCCCGCGGTATCATGCCACCGGTTTCAATTTGAGCGTTCTCATTCGACGTGTTATATTATAACATAAAAAAAGCCCGCCTGTCGGCGGGCTTTAGCTCAAAAATTAGTCTTTCGCGGTTTTGTTCAAAACTCCGCCGAGTACGACAAGCGCCGGGATAACCATGCTGCAAATTGTGCTCCAGGAGAAGGTTTTGCCGACGATGCCGCCGATAAGCGTAATAAGAATCGAGATCGCGCCGAGAATAATAATCATCATCGCTTTCGATTTGTTGTTCGCGTTCTTCACGACAAAAATCGCAACAATCAGACTGATGATGCCGCTGACGAGACCAATCCCAAAGGCAATCGCTACATAGATTCCGTCCACGCCGCTAGCCGTGGCGGCGACACTGGGAATCAAGCCGATCAGAGAGACAATGATGGCGAGTGAAGAGCTGATAATCATTAAAATGCCGCAGATCTTTAAAACTGTTTTTCCGGGTAGATTCATGAGTTCCTCCAATTTAATTGTTTTCTTAATTAAACAATATTTGTATCTTTTTGTCAAATTTTGCCGTTATACCAACTCAATAATTGCCATTTCCGCGGCGTCGCCGCGGCGCGGTCCGGTTCTGATGATGCGGGTGTATCCGCCGGCGCGGTCCTGATATTTCGGACCCAGCTCGTCGATCACTTTTTTCGCGACGGTCTCATTGGTGACGTACGAGAAGACCTGGCGTTTGCTGTGCAGCAGATCGGACTTTCCAAGCGTGATCATCTTCTCCGCCATCGAACGGACTTCCTTGGCCCGGGTGACCGTGGTTTCGATGCGGCCGTGATCCAGCAGATAGGTGACCATGCCGCGCAGCATCGCTGTGCGGTGGTCCGATGTTCTGCCCAGTTTTCTTGTTCCAGCCATTGCATTTCACTCCTTTTGATTATTCTTCACCGGAGCTGAGGTCCAATCCCATCGAGTGGAGCTTGGCAATAACCTCTTCCAGAGATTTGATGCCGAGGTTGCGGACTTTCATCATCTCTTCCTCGGTTTTATTGGTTAAATCTTCGACGGTATTGATCCCCGCGCGTTTCAGGCAATTGAAGCTGCGAACCGAAAGATCCATCTCTTCAATCGTCATCTCGAGCATCTTGCCCTTGTTTTTCTCGGACTTTTCAACAAGAATCTCGGTCTCGATGATGTCCTCCGAGAGATCCATGAACAGGTTCAGGTGTTCGCACAGAATCTTCGCGCCCAGCGAGATGGCCTCTTTGGCCGAGATCGTTCTGTCCGTCAGCACTTCGAGCGTCAGCTTGTCGTAGTCGGTGATCTGACCGACGCGGGTATTGTCCACCGTGTAGTTGACCTTCAGTACCGGGGTAAAGATACTGTCGACCGGAATGACGCCGATCGAACCAGTCGAGTAGCTTTTGTTGCGGTCGGAGGAGACGTATCCGCGTCCGCGGTCAAACGTCAGCTCCATCACGAGGTGGCCGCTCTCGCTCAGCGTGGCGATGTGCCAGTCGGGGTCGAGCACTTCGAACTCGGAGTCGGGCTTGATGTTTCCGGCCTTGACCTCGCCCTCGCCGCTCGCGTCGATATAGACGGTTTTGGGGCCTTCGCAGTGCAGTTTCGCGGTGATGCCTTTTACGTTCAAAACGATTTCCGTTACATCTTCCTTAACGCCGTCGACGGTTGAGAACTCGTGCAGTACACCGTCGATTTTAATCGATCTTGCGGCGACGCCGGGAATCGACGAGAGCAGAACACGGCGCAATCCGTTGCCGAGTGTGGTGCCGAATCCGCGCTCCAGCGGTTCCAGAACGAACTTTCCGTACGAACCGTCCGCGGTCATCTCAACAATGTCAATCTTGGGCTTTTCAATTTCAATCATGGTAAAACCCTCCTTGCGGTTTGATCCGCCTATCATTTCGCTATCCCGAAAACCCTATTTCTTAGAAATCTATGCGATTACTTGGAATAGAGCTCGACGATGAAGTGTTCTTCCACCTCGAAGTCGATTTCGGAACGCTCCGGCAGATGATTGATGACGGCGGCCATCTTGCTGCTGTCCACATCCATCCAGACCGGTTTCGGACGCGCGCCGTTCACCTCAACGGCGACCTTGATTTTCTCGCTGTCGGTCGATTTGACCTCGACCCGATCGCCCGCTTTTAATAGATACGAAGGGATATTGACAGTTTTGCCGTTGACGGTGTAGTGGCGGTGCAGCACCAGCTGACGCGCCTCCTTGCGGGAGTTCGCGAAGCCCGCGCGGTAGACGACATTGTCGAGACGGCTCTCGAGCAGTTTGAGCAGGTTTTCACCTGTCATGCCGCTCTGACGCTCGGCAATATCAAAGTAATGCGCGAACTGGCTCTCCAGAACGCCGTAGTATCTCTTTGCCTTCTGCTTGGTACGAAGCTGAATGCCGTATTCCGACACCTTTTTGCGGCCCTGACCGTGCTGGCCGGGTCCGTAACTTCTGCGCACAAACGCGCACTTGTCGGAGTAGCAGCGCTCACCCTTCAAGAATAGTTTTTCGCCTTCCCGACGGCAGTATCTGCAGACGGCTCCGGTATATCTTGCCATATCGAATTATCCTCCTGATTCTTATATACGCCGTCTTTTGGGAGGGCG
>JAVBVJ010000048.1:0-11220 GCA_031554355.1 Oscillospiraceae bacterium | reverse complement strand
CAGCGACAGACCCGCCAGCAGGCCGCGCGCGTGAATCGCGTCGATTACCGCGACCGGGTCGCGCACCGCCTCGACGTGGAACGTGACGGCGTTCGCACCGGCTTTGGCGAAGCGGTCGACGTACGCGAGCGGGTCGGTGATCATCAGGTGGACGTCGTAAAAGGCCGGCACGGCTTTGGCGATCCCGGCGAAGACCGGAACGCCGATCGACAGATTGGGCACAAAGTGTCCGTCCATCACGTCGACATGGAGCCAGTCGGCGCCACAGCTCAGAACGTCGCGGCATTCCTCGCCGAGACGGGCAAAATCGGCGGCCAGCAGGGAGGGGGCGATCTTAATCATGGATACCTTCCTCAAGGGAAAATGTGTTCCGGAAACATTATTATACTAAAATCGTCCCGCAAAATCAAACGAATGATTCCGCGCGACGACTTTTCGGTGTTGACGGTCATTTTTCGGTGTTGCGGCGGAACCACGAGCTTCGGGTCGCTTTCGGCTTCGGCTCGGGCTTGGGTTTGGGTTCCGGTTTGGGCTCGGGCGCAAAGGTCGGCTTGATCAGACTCGCCCTGGTCTTGATCTCTTTTTTGTCGGCCGCACCGGCTTTCAGCGTCAGCCGCAGCTCGGTCCACTGGCCGTACGCGCTCTGCACGCTCAGTTCGCCGTCCATCTTCAGCACTAGCGACTTAGAGATGTACAGCCCGAGGCCGGTGCCGGTCTTGTCGAGACCGCGGGACTTGTCGGCCTTGTAGAACCGGTCGAACACAAAAGGGATCTCGTCGGCGGGAATGCCGGGGCCGGTGTTGCGGACGGTGACGGCGGCGACGCCGGATTTCGTCTCGGTGGTGATCGAGATCTCGCCGCTGTGGTTCGTAAACTTGACGGCGTTGTCGATCAGGTTGTAGAGCACCTGATGCACCATGTCCCGGTCGCACAGCGCGTAACAGGGCGCGTAGTCGATGTCGGGGACGTGGATTTTTTTCTCAATGATGCGCTGCTCCTGCTGGATCAGGATCGGCAACAGCACCTCCCAGAGGTTCAGGCTCGTCAGGTCGGAGCGCACGACGCCCTCATCGATCTGGCTGATGTAGAGCAGCGAGGACGACAGGCGCGACAGCCGCTTGACCTCGTCGCTGACGATCGAGAGGTAGTAATCCGTCTTCTCCCGCGGAATCGTGTGGTCCAGAATGCCGTCGATGTATCCGCCGATCGTCGTCATGGGGGTGCGCAGGTCGTGCGAGACATCCGAGATCAGGTTGCGCCGCTGTTTCTCGTACTCGGTCAGCGAATCGGCCATCGCGTTGAAGGAGGCCGACAATTTGGCGATCTCGTCGTTGCCGGTCACGTCGACGCGGGCCTCAAAATCCCCGGAACCGAAACGCCGCGCCGCGTTGGAGATGTCGGAGAGCGGCGAGATCAGGCTGCGGGTCGTAAAATAGATGATGACGGTGGCGACGAGCAGCATCGCGCCCGACGAAATCAGGAACGTGATGAGCAGGTCGAGCAGATAGGAGTACAGCGGCGCGATCGGCACCATCACGAACGCAAAGCCGAGCAGTTTATCCTGCGAGATGACCGGAGTGCCGTTGATAAAGTTGCCCTGCTGGCCGAACATGCCTTTAAAATAATCCGCCGAGGAGTAGCTTCCGTAGCGGATCGCGGCGTTCAGGATGCTCATGTTGAACTGGCTGCCGTGGGTGCAGCCATCCCCCTCCGAGCAGTAGATAACGTAGCCGTCGGCGTCGGTCAGCAGAATCGTGACCTTCGTCGTCTCGTTCAGTGTGGTCAGCGCGCCGGTGGTCTGGATGTGGTGTTTGATGCTCTCGACGGAGTAGCTCTCGCCGATGTCGTCGTGCACGATCTCCAGCACCTTCGTGGCGGTGTTGCGCAGCAGCGTCATGCGCTCCCCGACATAATTGGTGGCGGAAAAGTACAACAAAGCAATTCCGAGCAGCAATGTGCAGCTGACCAGAATACTCGCAAAGGTTACCAGGTACCGCTTGAAAAGCCCTTCCCGCATGCGTCGCCTCTCGGATCGATAGATAGAGCCGCTATTTCAGCTCGAACTTGTACCCGACACCCCACACCGTTTTCAGCTCCCACTTGTCGGAGGCGCCCTCCAGTTTTTCGCGCAGGCGCTTGATGTGGACGTCGACGGTTCTGCTGTCGCCGAAATACTCGAACCCCCAGACCTCGTCGAGCAGCTGGTCGCGCGTGTAGACGCGGTTGGGGTTCTTGGCGAGATGGTACAGCAGCTCCAGTTCTTTGGGCGGGGTATCCAGTTTGGTGCCCATTACCTTCAGGTCGTAGCGCACGATGTTGACCGAGAGGTTGTCGTAGTTGACCTCGCCGGTATCGTCGGTCGCGGTACGGCGCAGCACGGCCTTGACGCGCGCGATGACCTCCTTCGCGTCGAACGGTTTCGCGACGTAGTCGTCCGCGCCGAGGTCGAGCCCCATGATGCGGTCGAACGTCTCGCCGCGGGCGGACAGCATGATGACGGGCGTGGCCGAGAAGGTCCGAAGCTCGCGCACCGTCTCCCAGCCGTCCTTGTGGGGCATCATGATGTCGAGCAAAATCAGCGCGGGGTCGTACTCGCGGACCATCTGCAACGCCTGATCCCCGTCGTTCGCGATCAAAACTTCGTAGTTTTCTTTTTCCAAGTAGAGGCGCAGCAGTTCGCAGATATTGTTTTCGTCGTCGACCACTAGAACTTTCTGGTTCATATCTATCTCTCCTCCCCCTGTATTGTTATCAAAATATCATATAAATGTAAACAAACTATGAAGATTTGCGCCCGAACCGGAACATGTTTCCGGAAACGTTTCGTTGCATTTCCGGCGCGCAGACGATATACTAAGACAGTCACAAAAACGGCCTTTTCAACAAAGCGCGGACGGAAACCAAAAGAGACCGGGTCGCCGGGAGGATATATATGAAACTTGGAATTGTGGGGTTGCCCAATGTCGGGAAAAGCACCCTGTTTAACGCCATCACGAACGCCGGCGCGGCCTGCGCCAACTACCCGTTCTGTACGATCGAACCCAACGTGGGCGTCGTGGCGGTGCCCGATGCGCGGCTGGACTGGCTGAGCGATCTGTACCACCCCAAGAAGTACACCCCGGCCACCATCGAGTTCGTCGATATCGCGGGACTCGTGCGCGGCGCATCAAAGGGCGAGGGGCTCGGCAACAAGTTCCTCGCGCACATCCGGGAGGTCGACGCGATCATCCACGTCGTGCGCTGCTTCGAGAGCGGCGGCATCATCCACGTCGACGGCAGCGTCGATCCGATCCGCGACATCGAGGTCATCGACATCGAGCTGATTCTGTCCGACCTCGAGCTGGTGGAGCGGCGCATCGACCGCACCGCCAAGGCGCTGAAAGGCGACAGGAAATTACAGGGACAGCTTGACTTTCTGGAGCGGCTCGCGAAAGAGCTGGGCGCGGGCAACAGCGCGCGCAGCGTGACCGCGGACACCGAGGACGCGAAGACGGTGCTGGCCGAGATGCCGCTGCTGTCCGCGAAACCCGTGATCTACGCCGCGAACCTCTCGGACGACGACCTGTTTCAGGGCGCCGGCAACAACCCGCACTACGCGCGCGTCGCCGAACTCGCGGCGCGGCAAAACGCGGGCGTCATCGCCGTGTGCGCGCAGGCCGAACAGGAGATCGCCGCGCTGCCGGACGCAGAGAAGCAGGCGTTCTTACAGGATCTCGGCATCGCCGAGAGCGGACTGGACAAATTGATCAAAGAGGGATACCGCCTGCTGGGGCTGATCTCGTTCCTGACGGCGGGCGAACCCGAGGTGCGCGCCTGGACGATCAAGAACGGCACCCGCGCGCCGCAGGCCGCCGGGAAGATTCACAGTGATTTCGAGCGGGGCTTCATCCGCGCCGAGATCGTGGCGTTCGACGACCTGAAGCGCTGCGGAACCATGACGGCCGCCAAGGAAAAGGGTCTCGTGCGCAGCGAGGGCAAAGAGTATGTGATGCAGGACGGCGATGTCACGCTGTTCCGATTCAACGTATAGAGGAGAAAGAGATGAAAATAGCGGTAATCTGCGCGTTCGACGACGAGATCAAATTGCTGCGCGCCCACATCGAGAATGCGGCCGACGAGCAGCCGGCGGGTATCCCCGTCACCCGCGGCATCATGGCGGGACACGACGTCGTGCTGAGCCTGAGCGGCATCGGCAAGGTCAACGCCGGCGCGACGGCCCAGTACCTGATTCTGGCCGAGCGGCCCGACGTGATCTTCAACATCGGCCTTGCCGGCAACTGCTCCGAAAAGCTGTCGCTCGGCGGCGCGGTGGTGGCCGACCGGCTCGTCTATCATGACATCAACATGGCGTGGATCGCCGAAGGCCCGCCGGGCATCACCGAGTTTACGCCCGACGCCGCGCTGCGCAAGGTCGCCGAGGGCGTGTGCGCTTCTCTGGGCGTTCCGTTTGTCAACGGCACCGTCGCGACGGGCGACCAGTTCATTAAAGATACCGCGGTGCGCGCCGACATCGTCGAGCGGACGGGGGCCGCCTGCGTCGAGATGGAGGGCGCGGCCATCGCCCACATCGCGCACAAAAACAACGTGCGCTACGCCACCGTGAAGGTGATGTCGGACGCCGCAGGCGACGAGGCGCACGATGAATTCGTCGGCACCCTGTCGATCGGCGGGTACTGCGAGACCTCGGCGCAGATTATCCGCGGCATCGTGGCGGCGCTGTGACCGACGCGGCGTGCTGGTAGTGCGGGACGAAAGCGGAGAATAAAGAAGCGGCGGAGTGCACGGCAGGAATCCGGACGGATGGATGATCGATGGAGCGTAGGTCGATGAGTACAGGCCGTTTATGGGGTTCTTTTTCGGCCGATTCGCAAAATAGAAACAAACAAAAACCGGAGGCGGCTCCGGTTTTTCTGCGTAAAATCGATTATTGTTTCGTCAGCCGCAGCGCGACCCACCCGTTGAGCGTCCGGTGCTCGCACAGCGTGAATCCTTCTTCGGTCAGCCGTTCGGCGACTTCGTCGGCGCGCGGCTCGATGATGCCGCTGACGAGCAGCGTTCCACCGTCGCGCAGCGCGTTGCGGAAGAACGCGGCGAGCCCGATCAGGACGTCGGCGACGATGTTGGCGGTGAGCAGGTCGTACCCCGCGCCGACGGCGTCCGCGAGCGCGTCGTCGCACAGCACGTCGCCCGAGAAGCTGCGGAAGCGGTCGCGCCCGAACCCGTTGACGGCGGCGTTCTCAGCGGCGGTCTCGGCGGCATGGGCGTCGATGTCGACGGCGGTCGCCTGTCCCGCGCCGAGACACAGCGCGGCGATGGACAGAATTCCGCTGCCGCAGCCCATGTCCAGCACACGGCAGCCCGGCGCGACGCTGTCCTCGACAAGCGCGAGGCAGAGCGCGGTTGTCTCGTGGCCGCCCGTGCCGAACGCCGAGCCGGGATCCAGCTCGATGACGACGTCGCCGCGCCGGGTCTCGTACGGCTCCCACGTCGGCTTGATGACGACGCTTCGCCCGAAGCGCTTGGGCTTGAAGTATTTCTTCCAGTTGTCCGCCCAGTCGCTGTCCTCGACGGTCTCGAGCGCGAGGCGGTAGGGGATGCCGCAGTCGGTCAGCCGCGCCTCGATAAAGGTCAGCGCCTCGCGCGGGGAATCGGCGCCGGGCAGATAGATGTGGATGCGGGCCGAGGTGCGGTCCTTGTTCAGCAGCTCCTCGTCGATGGCGTCGACCCAGCCGATCGCGGGCAGCGTCTCCTCCATGTCGGCGTAGTCCTCGATGTAGATGCCGTACGGCACCGTCATGGTCACGATGGCGGCGGCCTCCTCGTTGTGTTCGGTCGGCACCGAGACGATGATTTCAGTCCATTCCATTAAGACTCCTCTTCTTCGCAGGGAATACAAAAAGATCGCGTTTTGTGCGATAATAAGACGAATGTTAAGTTTGGTTGACAGATTTCCAAGCGCGGTTGATGGTGTTTTCGGGGCGGCGCGGTACAATGGAAACAGCAGGAGGATGCGAAAATGCGATTTCACGAAACACTGATGGAACTGCGCAAAGCCAGCGGCTGGTCGCAGGAGGAACTGGGGGAGCGCGTCGGCGTCTCGCGCCAGACCGTCTCGAAATGGGAGCTCGGCATGATGACGCCCGAGATGGAAAAACTGATCGAACTGAGCGGGCTGTTCGGCGTCTCGGTCGACGCGCTGGTGGGCAACGCTCCGCCCGAGAAAGCCGCGCCGCGCCAGGATTTTTACCGCGGCCACTACGAATACAAGAGCGCGCGCACCTTGTGGGGCGTGCCGCTCGTCCACGTCAATATCGGGCGGGGATTCTACAAGGCGACGGGGATCATCGCGGTCGGCACCTACGCGCGCGGCGTGTTCGCGCTCGGGGCGATCAGCACCGGCGTCTTCGCGCTCGGGGCGCTGTCGCTCGGGGTGATTGCGGGCGGCGCGCTGACGGTGGGATTACTGTTCGCGTTCGGCGGCGGTGCGCTCGGCGCATTGGCGGTCGGGGGCCTCGCGGGCGGGATTTTTGCGGTGGGCGGCGTCGCGTTCGGGAACTACGCGGTCGGCGGCATCGCGCTCGCGAACAACATCGCGGTCGGGGGCCTTGCGCGCGGCATCATCGCGATCGGGGAAGGCGCGAGCGGCACTTACACTTGGGGTGACGTCAACCACCTGACGATGGCGGACCGCGCCGCGATCCGCGAGACGATTTTGCGCGAGTTTCCGCGCGCCTACCCCTATTTCAGCCGGCTGTTCTGAGATTATACGAATAGAAAAACCGCCTGTTGCCGATAGCCGGACAGGCGGTTTTTTGCGCGGTCAGTCTTTGCCGAAGACCTTTTTCAGCCGGTCGGCGAAGTTCTTGCGTTTCTCGTAGTTTTTGTCGGGGTTCAGCGTCTGCTCGAAATTTTGCAGCGCCTGTTTCTGCTCGCGGTTGAGCTTACCGGGCACCTCGACTTCGACGGTGACGAACTGGTCGCCGCGGCCGTTGCCGTTCAGGTGCTGGATGCCCTTGCCGCGCAGCCGGAACACGGTCTCGGACTGGGTGCCGTCGGGCACCGTGAACTTGATCTTGCCGTCGATGGTGGGCACGGTGATGTCGTCGCCCAGCGCGGCCTGACTGAAGCTGATGGGGACGCGCACATACACGTCGTAACGTCGGCGCTCCAGCAAGGTGTCGGGGCGCACCGTGATCACGATGACGACGTCGCCGCTGGGGCCGCCGTTGATCCCGGCGTCGCCGCGTCCGCGCAGGGACAGGCTCTGGTCGTCGTCGATACCCGCGGGCACCTTGACGTCAATTTTGCGTTTGACGCGGACGCGCCCGCTGCCGCCGCACTTGGCGCAGGGGTGGGCCACTTTTTTGCCGCGTCCGCCGCACGCGGTACAGGGCCGCGACGAGCGCATGACGGTGCCGAACATATTCTGCTGCACCGTGACGTACCCGGTGCCGTGACAGGTCTCGCAGGTGACGGGGGCGGTGCCTTTCGCGGCGCCCGAACCGCCGCACTCGCCGCAGTTCTCCATCACGTTGATGTTGATCGTTTTATTGACGCCGTGCGCGGCCTCCATGAAGGTCAGCGGCAGTGTGGCGTGCACGTCGCCGCCGCGTTTCGGCGCGTTCGGGTTCGCGGTCTGGCGCTGCCCGCCGAAGCCGAACCCCTGCCCGAAGATCGAGCCGAAGATGTCCCCGAGGTCGACGCCGCCGAACCCGCCCGCGCCGTATCCGCCGCCCGCCCCGTAGCTGGGGTCGACGCCGGCGTGGCCGAACTGGTCGTACTTGGCGCGCTTCTCCTTGTCGGAGAGCACCTCGTATGCCTCGTTGATCTCTTTGAAGCGGGCCTCGGCGTTTTTGTCGTCGGGGTTGAGATCGGGGTGATACTTCTTGGCTTTTTTCCGGAATTCGGACTTGATGGTACTCTCGTCGGCGTTGCGGTCGACGCCCAGTACCTCATAGTAGTCTTTCTTGTCAGCCATGTGTTCTTCCTATCCGCAAGCACAGGGCAGTGTTGCCCTGTGCTTGATTATTGGGTTTCTTAAGATTACTCGACGTCGGTGTAATCGGCGTCCACGACATCGGGTTCGCCGTCGACGATGTTCTCGTCGCCGGTCTCGCCCTGCTCGGCCTGAGCGGTCTGCTGGGAGTACACTTTGGAGCTGACCTCGTACATTTTATGCTCCAGCGCCTCGCGGCAGGTCTTGATGTCGTCCTGATTGTTGGCGCTGATGGCGGTGCGCAGCGCCGCGATTTTGTCGTTGATGTCGTTGGCGTCGGCGGGATCGATCTTGTCGCCGAGATCCTTGACGGTCTTCTCGGACTGATAGGCCAGAGAATCGGCCGCGTTGCGGTTCTCGACCGCTTCGCGCTCGAGCTTGTCGGCTTCGGCGAACTGCTCGGCGTCCTTGACGGCCTTCTCGATGTCGTCTTTGCTCATGTTGGTCGAGCTCGAGATCGTGATGTTCTGGGCCTTGCCGGTTCCGAGATCCTTGGCTGAGACGTGGACGATGCCGTTCGCGTCGATGTCGAAGGTGACCTCGATCTGCGGGATGCCGCGCGGGGCGGCGGGGATGCCGTCGAGACGGAACATGCCCAGTGTTTTATTGTCTTTCGCGAAGTCGCGCTCGCCCTGCAGCACATGGACCTCGACCGAGGTCTGACCGTCACCGGCGGTGCTGAAGATCTGGCTCTTTTTCGTGGGGATGGTGGTGTTGCGCTCGATAATGCGGGTGCTGATGCCGCCCTCGGTCTCGATGCCGAGCGACAGCGGGGTGACGTCGAGCAGCAGCAGGCCCTTGACGTCTCCGCCCAGAACACCGGCCTGAATGGCGGCGCCGACCGCGACGCACTCGTCGGGATTGATGCCTTTAAACGCCTCTTTGCCGATGAACTTTTTAACGGCTTCCTGCACCGCGATGATGCGGGTGGATCCGCCGACGAGCAGCACCTTGTTGAGGTCGCCCGGGGACAGGCCGGCGTCTTTCAGCGCCTGGCGCGTCGGCCCCATGGTTTTCTCGACGAGATCGGCGGTCAGTTCGTCGAATTTGGCGCGGGAAAGCGTCATATCCAGATGTTTCGGGCCCGAGGCGTCCGCCGAGATAAAGGGCAGGTTGATCTGGGTGGTCGCGACGCCGGACAGCTCGATCTTCGCTTTTTCGGCGGCTTCTTTCAGACGCTGCAGCGCCATCTTGTCGGTGCGCAGGTCGACGCCGGTGTCTTTCTTGAATTGTTCGGCGAGGTAGTCGATGACCTTCTGGTCGAAGTCGTCGCCGCCGAGGCGGTTGTTGCCGGCCGTGGCGAGCACTTCCTGAACGCCCTCGCCCATCTCGATGACCGAGACGTCGAAGGTGCCGCCGCCGAGGTCGTAGACCATGATTTTTTGCTCGGTTTCTTTGTCGATGCCGTAGGCCAGCGCGGCCGCCGTCGGCTCGTTGATGATGCGTTTTACGTCGAGGCCCGCGATCACGCCGGCGTCCTTGGTCGCCTGACGCTGGGCGTCGTTGAAGTAGGCGGGCACCGTGATGACGGCTTCTGTGACCTTCTCGCCGAGATAGGCCTCGGCGTCGGCTTTCAGCTTCTGAAGAATCATCGCCGAGATCTCCTGCGGCGTGTAGTTCTTGCCGTCGATGTCGATCTTGCGGTTGGAGCCCATGTCGCGTTTGATGGAGCTGATCGTGCGGTCGGGGTTGGTGATCGCCTGACGTTTGGCAACCTGACCGACCATGCGCTCGCCGGTCTTGGAAAATGCGACGACCGACGGGGTGGTTCTGGAGCCCTCGGCGTTCGCGATGACGATGGGCTCACCGCCCTCCATGACGGCGACGCACGAGTTTGTGGTACCCAAATCTATTCCGATAATTTTAGCCATAATTAATTTCTCCTTTTATTGCTTATTCAGTTTTTATACAAAGCGGTGTGCCGCATTGCTTGTATTATTCGGCGACGACAACCATCGAGTGACGGATGACGCGGTCGCCCAGTTTGTAGCCTTTTTGCAGAACACGGACGACGGTTCCGCTCTCGGCGTCGGC
Source organism: Oscillospiraceae bacterium (assembly GCA_031554355.1). Taxonomy (GTDB): domain Bacteria; phylum Bacillota; class Clostridia; order Oscillospirales; family Ruminococcaceae; genus JAVBRN01. Next base: position 1,190 of record JAVBVJ010000048.1, on the reverse strand, counting down.
GGCCTCGCGGGAGACCGCGCAGTGAATTGCGGGGTCGAAGGGTTTGTTCTCGGCCTCGAGCTCCTCGACGCCCAGCGCTTTCAGCGCGGTTCGGAAGGACTCGACGGTGAGGTCCACCCCTTTTTTGTACTCGGCGTCGGTGCAGGCGGCGCAGGCGGCGCGCTCAAGATTGTCGAGCACCGGCAGCAGCCGTTCCACCGCGAGACAGGTTCCGTACGAGATGCTCTGCTGCTTCTCGCGCTCGGTGCGCTTGCGGTAGTTGTCGAACTCGGCGGCGGTGCGCAGCAGTTTATCGGTCATATCGAGAAAATCATTTTTCAGGGCGTCGAGTTCGCTGAGATCGGGTTCGCCGCCCGCGGGATTGATTTCCGAACCCGGCAGATCCGTTTCGGGCGTCAAATCGGGGTCTTTCTTTTTTGACATGGAGAGAATCCTTCTTTCGTGTTTATGCGGTCGGGTTGGTCAGCGCGGCGCTCATGCGGTCGCGCATGCGGACCAGCCGCGGTATGACAAAGCCGTAGTCCATGCGGACGGGTCCCGCGACGGCCAGCGAGCCCTCGCGTCCGCCCATGGCGCGGTACCGGCCGGTGACGAGGCTGAGGCGGTCGAGCCCGAACGCGCCGGGTTCGTCGCCGACAAAGACCTGAATCGGGGCGTCGGTGCGCATGAAACTGAGCAGATCGCTCTTATCGGAAAACAACTCCAGCAGTTGTTTCAGGTTGGTGTCGATTTCCGGATAAGCCAGCAGGTTCTGGGTGCCCTCGGTGAAGACCTTGACGTCGGAGGCCGAACGGATGATGGACAGCGCGGCGGTGATCACCGGTTCGTAGAGCGCGTACGCCCTGTCGAGCAGCAGCTGCATCGTCGCGAGGCAATTCGCGGTGTCCTCGTAGGAGACAAAGACCAGATGCTCGTTCAGCAGGCGGCTGACGGTATGGATCTGCTCCTCGGTCAGCTCGGCTGCGACGCGGCAGATGCGGCTTTTGATACCGCCGACGCCGGTCACGCCCATGACGGCCAGATTGAAGCGGCCGGTCTGGAAGACCTCGTAGTGGGTGATCTGGATGTTGCCGCCGGTCGGGGAGGTGGTAATGGCGGCGAGGCCGGTGATGTTGGCGAGCGCCGCGGCGGCTTCCTCGGCCGCGCTCTCGGGGTCGAAGTCCATGTCGGCGGTCGTCTGGTCGATGTAT
>JAVBVJ010000006.1:0-16627 GCA_031554355.1 Oscillospiraceae bacterium | reverse complement strand
ATTGCCGGAAGCCGCCCTGCCGCCGCGCCAGTCCTTCTTGGAGGCGCCGTCGACGGTGAGCTGGGTGGCGGTGGTGGAGTGGACTGTGGTCATCAGGCCGTCGGCGATGCCGAACGTGTCGTTGATGACTTTGGCCAGCGGCGCGAGGCAGTTGGTCGTGCAGCTCGCGTTGGAGACGAATTTCATGTCCTTGGTATAGGTGTTCTCGTTGACGCCCATGACGAACATCGGGGTGGCGTCTTTCGACGGGCCGGTGAAGATGACTTTCTTCGCGCCGGCGTTGATGTGCGGCTGGGAGAGCTCGGCGGAGTGGAACACGCCGGTCGCGTCGATGACGTAATCGACGCCGTCTTTGCCCCAGGGGATCATGCCGGGATCCTTCTCGGCGTAGAACAGCACTTTTTGGCCGTCGACGGTGATCGAGTTCTCGTCGTGGGTGATGGTGCCGTCGAAACGGCCGTGAATCGAGTCGTACTTCAGCATGTACGCCATGTAGTCGGGCGTCATGAACGGATCGTTGATCGCGACGAAGCAGTAGTCGGGGTTATTGATCCCCGCGCGGAAGACCAGGCGGCCGATGCGCCCGAAACCATTGATGCCAATTTTAATCATAGTGTAATCCCCTTCATAATAAATTCCGCAATAAAGTATATCAGAGCAGATTTGAAAATACAAGACCGGTCTTATTCCAAGGCGCCTGCGCCGAGAAAGATTGCGGCGACCGACATGACGACACAGGTCAGAATGTACAGAATATTACTCCAGTTGAGCACGATGAGCCGTCCGGTGATCGGCACCGTGAAACGGAACGGCGCGGGCTGGAAGTTGATTCTGTGCCGGTGACGCAGGAACAGAACGATCGCCACGCCCATAAGCACGAAGACCATGATCGTGAACAGCAGCGAGAAGAAACCCTCGTCGGCGCCGACCAGCGCGTCCGAAAAGGATTGCAGCGCGGGCGGCAGATCGACCGTGATATCGTTGCGCTCGATCAGCGTCGGGACAAACGACCCGATGAAGTTGAGGAAGGCGTGCAGCAGGATCGTGGTGCGGATGCGCCCGGTGCGGAGGACGGCATACCCCAGAATAAACCCGATGACGATGGCGTAGGGGATCTGGGAGAGGTTCATGTGGTAGAGGCCGAACGCGAGCCCCGAGTACAGAATGGCGACGCGGTCACCGAACGGGCGCAGGCGGTCGAACAGAATCTTGCGGAAGATGAACTCCTCGATGATCGGCGCGATGATGCACATGTAGACCAGAATGACGGCCAGACTGGTGGTCTCGGTCATCTCGGCCACCGCGTTGACGGGTTCCGCCTCGCCGGTCAGAAGGTATGTAATCCCCGCGTTGATATAATACCCGATGTAGTTGAAAATATAGGTCGAGCCCATCGCGATGAAGAAGAAAACCGCGAAATCTTTGCCGGACAGGTTGGATTTCAGCGGTTGGACCGTCGGCAGCCTGCGGCCGATCAGCCAGAACACCGGCACGGTGCTGAGCGAGGCGACCGCGGTCAGCAGCATCGTGATGTTCGGGTCGGCGATACGCTCGGGCGAGATCATAATAAAGACCAACGACAGGGTCAAATAGACCACATTCATCGTGGCGAATCCCGCGATCAGCGAGAGGCCGAGGATCGTAAAAGTGCGTTTTTCCATAGTACCCTCTGTTTCTCTGTTTTAGGCTGTTTCTGTGTAGACGGCGAGCGCCAGACAGGCGGCGGCGTACAGCAGCACACCCCAGTTCAAGATAAAGTTTCGCAGTTTGACGGGAACCGAAAAGGCGTAGCGCGCGGGCCGCAGCCGGATTCTGCGCAGGTGGGTGAAGAACAGCACGACACCGGCAAGCGAGGCGCCGACCACCACTAGGAGAGGCAGGATCATCGCCCCTGGATTCTCTGTAACCATCAGAATTGAGATCAGCGACGTGACGCTGTTGATGGCGATGTGCATCAGGATCGGGACGCGGATGTCGCCGGTGCGCGTGTACGCGTACCCGAGAATCAGCCCCAGCACGATGGCGTAGGGGATCTGTGCGAAGTTCGCGTGGTAGAGGCCGAATGCGACCGCCGTCACGAGGATCGCGGTCTTGTCGCCGAACGGGAGCAGCCGGTCCATCAGCACCTTGCGGAAGATCAGTTCCTCCAGCACCGGGCCGATCAACCCGACAAAGATCAATAAAATCCACGGGCTGCTCTGCATCAGCATCGCCGGGATGTCGGTCAGCCCGCCCGATTCGCCGCCGGTCAGCATATCGGGGAGGCTATCAACACCGACGCCCGAAGTCAGGCCGGCGAACAACGTGATGACCAACCGGACCAGAATCGTGACGGCGTTGGTGAAATAGCCGCTGAACTCGGCGACACAGAACAGACCCAGCACGGTCGCCGCGGTGTAGGGCTGCCGCGCGGGCGCGCAGTGCGGCACCTTTCGCAGCAGCAGCCACAGTATCGGCAGCGTGACAGCGGACAGCGCCACGCCGAGGATGAACGGCATGTTGGGGTTCTCGATCAGCGCGGGCCACCATTTCAATAACGCGTAGGAGATTCCGAAATCCAGCGCGACGCGCAGCGCAAAGACGGCGAGCAGCGCCAGTCCGATGCGGAGGATATATTTTCGCTCGACACTCTTTCTCATTCCGTCGTCCTCCGCTTTCCGCGCAGCGCCATCTTAAGGTTGATGCGGAGGCCGCGGTAGAGCGGCAGCACCTTCTCGTACAGGAAGAACCAGAACGGTTTGACGACGAGGTCGAACTCGCCGATAAACTCGATGTAGCGGCCGCCGAACTGCCGCTTGAATTCGTGCAGGCTTTTTAGCGGGCTGTTGTCGGGGCTGCCGACGGTGCCAAACTGGTCGAGCAGTTTGGCGCCGTTTTGTTTTGCGGCGCACAGTTTGTCGTAGTAGACGCGGTTGTTCAGGAACGTCTCGGACAGCACATTGTCGCTGCCGGCGTGCACCGCCCACGCCTTGTCGCCGTACCGCACCACCAGATGCGCGCACAGGCGGATGCCGTCGGGGTACCGGTCGGCGTAGCGCCCGAACAGCGCGATCTCGTGGTCGAGGCGCTGCTCCGACAGGATACTCTCCTGCAGCGGGCCCTGTTTTTTCAGCTGTTTCCGTTTCTCGAGCAGCGCGGCTTTCTCGGCCGCCAGCATCGCCACGGTCTCGGCGGGATAACAGGTGCCGATCCACAGCGTCACCATATCGTGCGCGTCGAGGCTCTCGAAAAAGTTGCGGTAATACTCCTCGCTGTAGGCGACGAAGTTGTCGCGGCTTCCGGTTAATGTCACAAGCCGGTAGAGGTCGGGGATGTCCGCGGCCGTTCCCTCGGTGACCGTGACGGCGTAGCGGCCTGATTTGCGCACGTTCTTCAGCACGTTGCCGACGATCGCGGCGTCGATGTCGCTCTGGTCGCGCGTTAAATCAATGCGGAACGTAAAGCGGGGCTGCCGCCCCTCGAACGAGAGGTTGAACCCGCGGTGCACATAGCCCGCGTCCAACAGGGAATGGATGACCGCGCTGTTGTCGAACCCGCCCGGAACGGGGTTGCCGGCGGCGTCGATGGCGCGCCGCTCGATGTCGGGGTCGATCGCGACAAACATGGCGCCGAGTTGCTGCGCCAGCGCGCGCACCCCCGCGGTCATCGCGGCGAGCGCGGCGGTGTCCGAGAAATCCAGGACGTATCCGCGCGGCGCGTAGAGGTAGCAGGGGAAGACCGGCAGCCGGTGCTCCAGCAGCAGCGTCGCGGCGATCAGCTGCCCCGCCGCGTCCTCCACCCCGACGTAGTGGGGCTTGTACCCGCGCTGCAGCGCGTTAAAAGCGCCCCATGCGGTCGACTGCATGAAGTGCGATTTCAGCGGATGCGCGGAGACAAAGGCCTCGTAACGCTCGGGATCCAGCGCCGGACAGAATTTCATGGCCACCCTCTCGGTTTCATTCGGTTTCTTAATGTACCATTATAGCATATCCCGCATATCGTGAGAATACAACGGCGAATATACATATCAACAGTTTCAACAGTGTTTTCAACATCCAGTATAATTCCGGACTTTAGAGGCAGAATTGAGAGTAGTTTCGGAAAAAATGTTCCGAAACGATTCGACAAAATATGACAAAGTTCGACATTTATACTATAATCTCACCATCAATGCAAGGAAACAAGCATCTGTGGATTTACTAGGTGATTTCTGCAAAGTGAATCTGGACACCCCGACGCCGATTGCGGTCTTCGACCGCGATCTGAAGTTCGTTTGGATGAACCGCAAATCCGAGGAGCTGCTGCCCGCGATCTTCCGCGGCAGCGCATTCACGCTGTTCCAGAAAAAACAGATTCTCGACGCGATGAAGAACGCCGGTGCGGTCTGGATGGACGGCGACGTGCTGGCCGTTTCTTCCGATCAGGTGTTTTTCACGAAGATGGGCGACTACATCGTCAGTGCGATCGTGCCCCCGGCCACCGCGCGGAGCGAGCGGGGCGGGATCGCGCTCGACAGCATCGACCGCTTTACCGGCATTGTCCGGACGGCGATGGATACCATCACATTGTCCGCCAAAAGCATCGAACGCACGCTGGACGGCGACAACCTGATGCAGGATTCCTTCGACAACATCCGCCGCTCGTGCTACGCCGTGCTGCGCAACACCCAGAACATCACATTGGTGTCGCGGTACCGCGCCGGTCAGCTCGGCATCACCAAGCGCACCTGCAACGTCAACGAGCTGATTTCCGCCGTCTGTCTCGCGGTGCAGAGCGTCTGCAACAACGATATCCCGATCCGCCTGACACTGCCGGCCGAGGCCGTTGTCACTGAGCTGGACGCGCGGCTGTGTGAGCGCGCGCTGCTGAACGTGCTGCTCAACGCCATGAGCTACACCCGCGACGGCAACGAGATCACGATGACGCTGTCGCAGTCGGCGGGCCAGATTTTTTTCACGATAAAGGATCGCGGCGCCGGGATTTTGAAAGAGAACCTGCCCGACGTCGCCGAGCTGTATTTCTCGCGGGAACCCGCGAGCGACAGCGAGATCTCCCCCGGCATGGGCGCGGGGCTGCCGGTTGCGGCGATCTTCTGCCAGACCCACGGCGGCAGTATGGTCATCGACTCCGAATTCGGCGAGGGCACGACGGTGGCGCTGTCCGTCAAAAAGGAGGAGCCGGGCGGAGAGGCGGTCTTAAAGGCCTCGGTCGCCCAGTACGTCACCGACGCCTTCTCCCCGGTCTACATCGAGATGAGCGGCATCTGCGAAATCCCGCACTGACAAGCAGGACGGTCGTCCGGCTTTTTTATTGCGCCTTTTTATGCTAGAATAAATGAAAATTGAAAAAGATAGGAACGGGAAGAGATGTTTTTGAATCCATACCGGGAACTGCGCTGGATGTGGGGTCTGCTGCTGTCGCTGATCATGCTGTTTCTGCCGTCCGCGCTGATCGGCCTTCTGTTCGGCGTGGTCGTGATTATTGCTGCCGGCGTGTCGCAGTCCACGGATGTCGTCGCGCTGCTCAACAGCTACAGCGGCTACTTGAATCTGGTCGGCCAGCTGCTGTCGATCGGCGGGGTGCTGCTGCTGTTCTGGATCGTTTACCGCCGCCCGATGCGGGAGATGGGTTTTATCAGGAAAAACTGGTGTGCCGAACTGCTGCTCGGCTGCGGACTCGGTATCGTATCGATGGGGCTGGTGTTCGGCGTGTTGCTGCTGACCGGACAGGTGGTCGTGGTCTCGGTCAACTGGTCGATTGCGGGCAGTCCGGCGTTTTTAAGCTCGTTGGCGCTGTTCATTCTGGTCGGGTTCAGCGAGGAGATTCTGTCGCGCGGCTACATGATGACCGCGATGAAGACGACGCGCAAGCCGTGGGCGATCGTGCTGGTGCCGTCGATGATCTTCGGTCTGCTGCACGCCGCCAACCCGAATGTCACCTTCTTTTCGCTCGTCAATCTGGTGCTGGCGGGGGTGCTGTTCGCGTTTCTGTTCGCGCGCACCGGTAAGCTCTGGGTGCCGATCGGCTACCACATCACCTGGAACTTCTTTCAGGGCAACATCTTCGGCATGGCGGTGAGCGGAACAAAATCCGTCTCGATCATCCGATCGCGCTTTGTGGGCGCGGAGTGGATCACGGGCGGCGCGTTCGGCGCGGAGGGCGGCGCGGTCGTGACGGCGGTGCTCGTCGTCAGCATCGCGATCCTGTGGTTTCTCGTCAAACCGCCGTCGGGCGACGTGTGGTCCTTTGAGAGCGGGCTGCCGCTGGTGCGGTGGCGGCGCGGCCAGAGGCCGGCGGCGGATCCCGCGAATTTCGGTTAAACTACTCGTCATAGGAGAACGGCGTGCTTTTTAATTCTGTCCACTATCTGTTGTTCCTGCCGGTCGCGGCGCTTATCTATTTTCTGCTGCCGAAAAAAATCAAGCTGGGGTGGTTGCTCGCCGCCAGCCTGTTTTTCTACGGCTGCTGGAAGATCGAGTACCTCGCGCTGATCGTGCTGTCCATTCTCGTGACCTACGCCTGCGGCCGCCTGATCGCCGCGCGGCGGGACAAGCATCCGGCGGCGGACGACAGCCCCGACCGCGCGGCGCGCTGGATTCTGATCGCGTCACTGCTGCTCAATCTCGGCATTCTGTTCTTCTTCAAGTACTTCAACTTCATGGCCGCGACGATCAACGCGCTGGCCCGCGCCGAGGCCGTCCCGCTGCTGGACATCCTGCTTCCGGTCGGCATCTCGTTCTACACGTTTCAGGCGATCGGGTACACGATTGACGTCTATCGCGGCACCATTGCCGCCGAGCGCAACCTGATTTGCTACGCGGTGTTCATCAGCTTTTTCCCGCAGCTGGTGGCGGGCCCCATCGAGCGGGCCAAAAACCTGCTGCCGCAGTTTCTGGATCTCAATCGCTTCGATTTCAGCGAGGCGCACAAGGGATTGGTGCAGATTATCTGGGGGTTTTTCTGTAAGCTGGTCATTGCGGACAGGCTCGCGATGTTCGTCAACCCGATCTTCGCGGATTACACGAACCAGCCCGGATATCTGCTGGCCGTCGCGGCGATCCTGTTCACGTTCCAGATCTACTGCGACTTCTCGTCCTATTCCAGCATCGCGATCGGCTCGGCGCGCATTATGGGCTTCAAGCTGATGCGCAACTTCAACGCGCCGTTTCTCGCGCTGTCGATCAGCGATTTCTGGGGACGGTGGCACATCTCGCTGTCGACGTGGCTCGGCGATTACGTTTTCACGCCGCTGACGTGGTCGCGGTGGGCGAACAAGCTGATTTTCGGCAAAGACGACGACCGGAAACCGATCGTCGCCGTCAACTATCTCATCGTCTTTTTGATCAGCGGTATCTGGCACGGCGCAAACTGGACGTTCGTGCTGTGGGGGCTGCTGCACGGGCTGTACAACGTCGCGTCGCTGTTCACGAAAAAGCTGCGCGGCAGGGTCGTGAAGGGCCTGCACATCAACAAGAAAAACTGGATTTATAAGGCGCTGTGCCGCGTCTGGATCTTCCTCCTCGTCGTGTTTGCGCACATCTTTTTCCGCGCGCCGTCGGTCGGCGCGGCGTTCGATATCGTCGGTAAAATTTTCGGGCAGCTGCAGCTGCGGGGCTTTTCGCTGAGCGGCCTGTTCGCCGGGGGCGCCGGCGACCGCGCGGACTTTGTCGTCGCGCTGATCGCCATCGCGGTGCTGATTGCGGTCGATGTGCTGTCGCAGCGGCACGATCTCATCGAGCGGCTGACGAGCCGACCGCTGGCACTGCGCTGGGCGGTGTACATCGTCGGTTTGCTGATCGTGCTGATCTTCGGGATCTACGGGCCGCAGTACGACGCGGCGCCCTTCATCTACTTCCAGTTCTAGCGCGGGAGAAAACTATGACAAAAAAAGAGTTGCTTCGTTTTGTGGCGTTTTTATTGATTTTTGCGACGGTGCTCTCGGCGACCGTCCTGCTGATGCGCGAAAAATACTCGACAGTGTCGAGTTTCTATGCCGAACCCCAAAACAGCGTTGATGTCGTGATTATCGGCGGCAGTCATGTCAACTCGGCGTTTTCACCGGCGCTGCTGTGGCGCGATTACGGAATTGCCGCGCACAACATGTTTTGCTGGAACCAGCCGATGTGGATCAGCTATTTTTATTTCAAGGAGGCGCTGCGGTTTCAGCAGCCGAAAGTCGTTGTGATCGATCTCTACGGCATGATGTACGGCGCTTCCTATATCGAAGCGGGGAGCATCGACAGAGACACCTATGCGCAGGCTTTCAACCTCTCATGGAGCCCGGTGCTGTACGAGATGATGGCGGCGACCAGCAATGCCGGCGTCTATTCGCCGCCGCTGCAGGACTATTTGAATATTGCGCGCTACCACTACCGCTGGAAACAGATGGGACAACCGGAGTTTTACCGGGAGCGACTGGCGAAACACGATCCCTATCAGGGCTTCAGTATCCAGGTCGGCGCTGCGCCGACGGTACACCGCGGATCCCACGACGCGCCGTCACCGATCAGACCCTACGAAAAGGCCGTTCAATATCTTGAAAAAGCGGTGGCGCTGGCAAAACGCAAGGATATTCAGCTGGTATTTACCATGACGCCTTATATTTTTAACGAGACCGAGCGCGGTATCTATTTGTGGCTGAAACAATACGCCGACGCGAACGGTATACCATTTTTAAACTACAATCTTGGCGACGGCGAGCGTGTTGGCTTTGATTATGCGAAAGATCTGGTGGATCAAGGCCACGTCAATTACGAAGCGGCAAGACTGCTGACCGACGATTTGGGCAGCTTTCTGCGCGCGAATTACTCCTGGCCTGACCCCACCGAGAACCCCGGCCGGGCGCAGCATGACGCCGCCGCCGCCATTGTGGCGCAGTCTTTATTTGCCAACGACCTGCTTCAGGAACCGGATGCGTTTGTATATCTCGAAAAAGCGATCAGCGATAAGAATTCTGTTGTGATCTGCGCAGGACCGGACAGCAGCTTGCTGCCGGACGGCATCGCGGCGCTGCTCTCGGTGGACAACCGTGTCTCCGCGCCGTTTTATCGTGTATTTGAGGGCGGAGCCGACAGGACGGCACAGGGAATCACCGATCAGGGATTGACGGTTCGAGTCACCGATTTCCACGTTCGGGCACAGATGGGCGGAAATCCGGCGTTTACGATCGGTACGACGGAATTCTGGAAACCCGGCGATGTTTTCGCGGTCGTCGTCTTCGACATGCTGTGGGGCCATCCGTATGATGTCGCGTCGATGCCGGCGGACGGACAGGAACCTCTCGGACACGACGAGATCACGGGCAGTGAACGGGAACGTCTTCGGGACCCGTAAAAGGCGTTACATTATAATCAAAGCAAAAAGGGGAATCTTACAAAAAAGGATTTCTTTTTTTGCGCGGTTATTCAAATAAAATTCATACGCGCTTTCTAAGATAAATGCAATCGGTTGGAGGAATAGAAATGGCTTCTGCGAAGAAAAAGAAAAAAGAAAAAAGATACGGTTGGATTGTTCTGGTGGTTCTGGTGGTCGCCGCCGCGGGGTTTGTCGTGTGGCGGCAGCAGAAGATCAACAGTGTCAGCCCCTATAAAGAGGCGATGGTGACGCGCGGCGACATCGAGACGTTCTACACGTTTCAGGGCGTCGTCGAGAGCACCGACCGCACCGTTGTGACCACGACCCGCTCGATGCAGGTCTGGGACGTCTACGTCCAGAACGGCGATAGGGTTGAGATCGACGACGTCATCCTCGAGTCGAATTACGGCGAGGAGATCGTGGCGAAGTCGGCCGGAGAGATCATGGGCCTGAAAGCGCAGGAAGACGATATCCTGCCCGCGGGGTACCAGATCTGCGAGGTCATCAATTTCGTCGATCTCCAGATCACGATCCGCGTCGACGAGTACGACCTGAAATCCATCGACGTCGGCGAGGCGGTGCTCGTCGAGATCGGCGCGCTCGAGAAACAGATCTCGGGCACCGTGCGCGAGATCTCTAAGACCGCGTCCTACGCGAGCGGCGTCTCCTACTTCACCGCGATCGTCGACCTCGAGCCCGACGAGGCGCTGCGCATCGGCATGACCGCCGAGGCCAAGATCGCCAACAACAACGCGAAGGGCGTGCTGTTGCTGCCCATGATCGCGCTGCAGTTCGACACCGATGACGACGACATCTTTGTCATGGTGCTGGACGCGGACGGCAACTACGTCCGGCAGGACGTCACGGTCGGTGTCAGCGACGGCGTCAAGGTGGAGATCAAGAGCGGGCTGCGCTTCGACCAGACCGTCTACTACCCCAACGACGAACTGCAGGCGGCGACCGGCATCATGGCGCTGATGCGGCGCGTCCGGTAGGCGGCGCGATGAAAATATTAAGCATGCGCGACATCTGCAAGAGCTACTTCCTCGGCGAGGAGGAGGTGCGCGCGCTGATCGACGTCGATCTGCAGATTGAGACCGGCGAGTTCATCTCGGTGCTGGGGCCTTCGGGCTCCGGCAAGACGACGCTGATGAACATTATCGGTTGTCTCGATGTGCCGTCGTCGGGTGAGTATATCCTGAACGGCAATCTGATTGAGGATCTCGACGAGAAGGCGCTGTCGGCGATCCGCAACCGCGAGATCGGCTTTATTTTTCAGCAGTTCCAGCTGCTGCCCAAACTGAGCGCGCAGCAAAACGTCGAGCTGCCGCTGGTCTACGCCGGGGTGTCCCAGCGCGAGCGTACCCGCCGCGCCCAGGAGATGCTGACGCGCGTCGGCCTGTCCGACAAGATGAAGAACCGCCCCAACCAGATGTCGGGCGGACAGCAGCAGCGCGTCGCCATCGCCCGCGCCATGGTGACCGATCCCTCGATTCTGCTGGCCGACGAGCCGACCGGCGCGCTCGACCAGAAGACCGGAAACGAGATTATGGATCTGTTCTGCGAGATCAACGGCGAGGGTAAGACCGTGATTATGATCACCCACAACGAGAAGATCGCGACGCGCGGCAAGCGGGTGGTGCATATTCTGGACGGGTTGCTGCGGGAGGTGCCGCTCCATGTTTAAAGAAAGTATCGTGATGTCGTGGCAGAACATCATCACCAACAAGATGCGCTCGTTCCTGACGATTCTCGGTATCATCATCGGCGTCGCGGCGATCATCGCGCTTATCACGATTGTCCAGAGCGCGACGGGCAGCATCACCGAGATCTTTTCCTCGATGGGCGCGAACAAAATCACGGTCACTGTCCGGGGAACCCCGCTGAAGGACGGGCTGACCGAAGCGGATCTGCGCGACCTGTACGCCATCGACAACGTCGAGGGCATCGCCCCCGCCATCACCTCGACGGGCAGCATCGCCTACGGCGGCAACGCGCGGAACAACGTCAATGTCAAGGGGCTCAACGAGCTGTACTTCATCAAATCCGACGGCATTATCGCGCGGGGGCGCGCCATCAACCGCCTCGACGTCGAGAACCAGACCAAGGTGTGCCTGATCGGGCGGAACATCGTAGGCGAGCTGTTTCCGCTCGAGAATCCCGTCGGCAAGACGGTGCGCGTCAACGGGGTCAACTATGTCGTGATCGGCACGTTGACCAACTCGCTGACCTTTATCACCGCGAACAACAACAACAGCGTGATCATTCCGTACACGACGGCGATGCGCTTTACGGGCAACAAACACATCAGCTCGCTCGACGTCTACATGAAGGACGACAGCGTCGCCGACGAGACGACCAAGGAGATCGAGCGCACACTGACCGCGGCGTTCAACGACAAGGACAACGCCGTCCGCATCTTCAATATGCAGGACATGCTCGAGAACATCGATCAGGTCACCGCGATGATGAGCATACTGCTGGCAGGCATCGCGTCGATCGCGTTGATCGTCGGCGGCATCGGCATCATGAACATGATGCTGGTATCGGTCACCGAGCGGACGGTAGAAATCGGCCTGCGCAAGGCGCTGGGCGCCGAGCCGCGCCGCATCCGCCAGCAGTTTTTGATCGAGGCCGTGTTTCTGTCGATGATCGGCGGGATTCTGGGCCTGATCGCGGGCGTCGGCATCTCGATGGCGGTGTGCGCCGTCATGGACGCCACGTTCAAGATCTCGACGGCGACGATTATTCTGGCGGTCGGATTCTCGTCGGTCATCGGCATTATTTTCGGCTATTCGCCCGCCAACAAGGCGAGCCGCCTCAACCCCATCGACGCGCTGCGCAGCGTCTGATTCACCTGAAGGAGGGCCCGATATGTTCGATATCCTGCTCTGCGAGGACGACCCCTATATCCGGCGTCTTGCGGCGCAATACCTCGAGCGGGAGCGCTACAGCGTGCATCTGGCCGAACGGGGCGAGGAGGCGCTGCGCATTCTGGACTCGGCGCACATCGACCTGATGATCACCGACGTCATGATGCCGGGCATCGACGGGGTCGCGCTGTGCAAAACGCTGCGCGACGCGGGCTACGAGCTGCCGATTCTGATGATGACGGCGAAGGAGACGACCGACGACAAGCGCGTCGGGTTTGAGTCCGGCGCCGACGACTACATGGTGAAACCCGTCGACATGGACGAGATGCTGATTCGGGTCGCCGCGCTGCTGCGCCGCGCCAAGATCAACAGTGGCAAGCAGCTGGTGATCGGCGCGACGACGCTGGATTTTCTGACCTACTCGGTCGCGTGGGGCGACCAGAACCTGACGCTGCCGAAAAAGGAGTTCGAGGTGCTGTTTCTGCTGTGCTCCTCCCAGGGGCGCATCCTGACCCGCATGCAGATCATGGATCAGATCTGGGGCTACGACACCGAGAGCGACGAGCGCACCGTCGATGTGCACATCAAGCGGCTGCGCGAAAAACTGGTGGACAACCCCGACCTCGAGATCATCACCATGAAGGGTCTCGGCTACAAGATGAGGCGCTGATATGGGGACGATACGCAGGACGCTGGGCTCGATCTACGTCAAATTTCTGGGCATCTTCTTCGTGGTGCTGATCCTCACGACCTCGATCGCGCCACTGCTGTTTTTTATGACACAACTGCGTCGTTTTTACGGCGTGGTCGAGAACCATCTCTACGAGAACGCGGTGTTGGTGCGCACATTGATCACCGAAACGGGCATCTCGGAGGACGAGGTCGCGGAGTACGTCGATCTGCTGGCCATCGACATGGAGTTCTCGGCGCAGATGCCGAAACTGGACCCGCAGCAGACCGAGACGGTGCGGCAGGGCGGCATCGTCACGCAGGTCTCGCGCCGCAACAACCTGTTCCGCGCCGTCGTCAGAATTGACGACCGCTACTGTGTCCTGACGCTGACGAAGGTGCTGGGGCTGATGGATTCGCTGCAGTACTTTCAGCGCATGATCAGTCTGGTGCCGATGATGATGGGCGCAATCATGATGGTCATGCTGGTCCTCACGGTTGTGCGGCCGGTCAAGCGGCTGTCGAACGCCGCAAAACAGGTCGCGCGCGGGGATCTGACGGTTCAGGTCACGCCACAGGGGCAGGATGAGATCGCAGAGCTGACCGACAATTTCAACATGATGGTGCGCGAGCTCTCGAAAAACGAGTATCTGCACAAGGATTTCGTCACGAGCGTCTCGCACGAGTTCAAGACGCCGATCACGTCGCTGACAGGATACGCCAAGCTGCTGCGCGACGAGAATCTCGACGAGGCGACGCGGCACGAGTACGCCGACATCATCATCGAGCAGAGCAACCGCCTGTCCCGCCTGTCGACCGACCTGCTGCGGCTGGCCGAGCTCGACAACGAGAATATGCCGCGCAAACTGACGACGTTTTCGCTCAGCGAACAGATCCGCTCGATTGTCATCCTGTTACAGAACGAGTGGGAGCAGAAGGACATCGCGATGAACGTCGAGCTGGCGGAGGTCACCGTGACCGGCGAGCGGGAGCTGCTGTACATCGTCTGGACGAACCTGATCTCCAACGCGATCCGCTACGCGCCGGCGGGTTCCGGCATCGACATCGACCTCGCGGCGGGGCCGCCTGTCCGCGTCGCGGTCCGCAACGCGGGGGCGCTGTCCGACAGCGACCGCGAGAACATCTGGAACCGCTTCTACAAGAGCGACAAGTCGCGCTCCGGCGTCGGCACCGGGCTGGGGCTGCCCATCGCCCAGCGCATCATCGAGATCCACAAGGGCTCGATCGCGGTCGACAGCGCGGACGGTTTCGTGACCTTCACCGTCACATTGTAATCCACAGACAACCCGGATACATAAGGCCGCCGGGAAAACCGCCTGATATAGGAAATACTTTGCAGATCAGCCGCCGTGTTAACACGGCGGCTGATCTGTTTTTGGAAGCGGGTTTCCATTGCCTTCCGGCAGATTTTGATCGGATCGAAGGGATGCACACCGTTCGTCTGCACCAATCCAACGATTCTATTGTAGCGGCTTGTTTGCCGCGGTCATGGACGGGATAAGAACATTCCGGCAACAAACGCTTTCGGTGCGTTTCGTCGTCCTGTAATATTTCGCCTGCGCCTGACACATTTATCTCCGAAAAAACATAGGATAAACAAATTCGTGTGGAGAGGTGCGGACCGTGATCAACGGAACATTTTCGATAATCGGCGGCGATCTTCGAAGCGCGTACATCGCGCAGCTGCTGATCGAGGAGGAGTACAACGTCCAGACGGTCGGGCTGGAGCTGTCCGGTATCGTGGACGCGAAATACCAGACGACGCTCGACGAGGCGCTAAACACGGCGGACTACTGCATTCTGCCGCTGCCGCTGCTTGACAAGAACGGCAAGATGATGGCCGCGTTCTCCGAAAGCCGTCTCGACGTCTACTCGATCATCGCCAAGATGCGCCGCGAGGCGATGCTGTTCGGCGGACGCATCCCGCCCGTCGTGCTGGAGCACGCGCGCCGCTGCGACCGCGAGATCATCGACTACTACCAGCGCGAGGAGCTGCAGATCATGAACGCGGTGCCGACCGCCGAGGGCACGGTCGAGATGATCATGAAGCAGATCCCGACGACGGTCAGCGGCGCGCGGATTCTGATCACCGGGTTCGGGCGGACGGCGCAGGCGCTGAGCGTGCTGCTGCGCGCGATGGGCGCGAACGTGACGGTCGCGGCCCGCAAACGCGAACAGCAGGCCCACGCGAGAAGCATCGGCTGCGAGGCGATGCCGGTCGGCGAGCTCGCGAACCGGCGGCTGCCGTTCGAGGTGCTGATCAACACGGTGCCCGCGAAGATCGTCACCCCCGACGTCATCGACCGCGTTGCGCCGGGCTGTTACATCATCGACATCGCGTCCGCGCCGGGCGGGGTCGACGTGGGCTACGCGATGAAGCGGAATCTGGTCGTCGAGTGCGCGCTGTCGCTGCCGGGGCAGGTCGCGCCGAAATCGGCCGGCAACTATATTAAAGAAACTATTCTGAATATTTTGGAAGAGCGGGGAAGCGCACAATGAAACAGATCACAGTCGGGTTCGCGCTGTGCGGGTCGTACTGCACCTTCGAGACGGCGCTCGCGGCAATGCAGCGTCTCGTCGACGGCGGGGCGAAGATTCTGCCGATTATGTCGACCAACGCGGCGACCGTCGACACGCGGTTCGGCACCGCCGAGAGCTTTCGCGCGCGCATGACGGCCATCGCCGGGCGCGACATCGTGATGACGCTGGCCGACGCCGAACCCATCGGGCCGCACAAGATGTGCGACGTACTCGTCGTGGCGCCCTGCACCGGCAACACACTCGGCAAACTGACCCACGGCGTCGTCGACACACCGGTCACGTTGGCCGTCAAATCCCATCTGCGCAACCGCAGGCCGGTGGTCATCGCGGTATCGACGAACGACGCGCTGTCGGGCGCGGCGCGCAACATCGGCGACCTGCTCAACCGCAAGTACTATTACTTTGTGCCGATGCGGCAGGACGATCCGCAGACCAAGCCGACCTCGGTTGTCGCCGACTTCTCACTTATCGAAAAAACGGTGGAATATGCGCTGCGCGGTGAACAAATACAGCCGGTATTGTTGTAATTTGTAAAAGTTCACATTTTGTTCTTGAACAGGCGTTTAAAATTAAATTGGACAAACAAAGGCGGTTCTAGTATAGTAGAACTGTTCGAAAATCAGGCGGAGGACAGAGCAACGCAG
This sequence comes from Oscillospiraceae bacterium, assembly GCA_031554355.1. Taxonomy (GTDB): domain Bacteria; phylum Bacillota; class Clostridia; order Oscillospirales; family Ruminococcaceae; genus JAVBRN01. Next base: position 546 of record JAVBVJ010000006.1, on the reverse strand, counting down.
TACGATCTGATTGTCGTCGGCGCGGGACCCGCTGGATTAATGGCCGCGGTCACCGCCGCGGAAAGGGGCCTTTCGGTACACCTCATTGAGCGGATGGACAGGCCGTGCCGAAAGCTGCTCATCAGCGGAAAAGGGCGGTGCAACATCGCCAACGCGGGCGGCGCGGAGAGCTTCTTTGCCAACCTGCGGCACGGCGAAAAGTTTCTACAAAGCAGCTACCGCCGTTTTGACAGCGCGTCTGTGGCGGCTTTTTTTGAGCGACGGGGCGTCGCGCTGAAAACCGAGCGCGGCAACCGGGTCTTTCCGGAGAGCGACCGCGCGCAGGACATCGCCGACGCGCTGGTAGCCGCCGCGCGCGGCGCGGGGTGCACGTTCCGAACGGCGCGCGTACAGGAGTTGGTGATTCGGGACGGCGCGGTCCGCGGCGTCCGGATTCCGGACGAAGGCGCGCTCGCGGCGCGGGCGGTGCTGGTCGCGACGGGCGGGCTGTCTTATCCGCGCACCGGCTCGACGGGCGACGGCTACCGCTTCGCGAAACAGGCGGGG
>JAVBVJ010000054.1:0-3089 GCA_031554355.1 Oscillospiraceae bacterium | reverse complement strand
GCCGTCAAGGTGCTGGGCCGAAAGCGAAAAAAGCGGCTCCTGCGCATGATTTCGGGGCTGACAGTCGTCGTATTGGCGGCGCTGACGGCGCTGCTATTGGTGGCGCAGCCGTGGAAACCGGCGGTCGCGGACAGCTACACCGAACCCGAGCCGATCCGGTACCGAGAACCCGTCACCCTCGCGGTCGGCGAGGCGTACACCGTGGCGGTCGATCTCGGCGCGAACGAGCGCGTCGCCGCGACCACTACGACGGATGGCGATATTCTCGCGGTCGACGGCGACACTGTCACGGCGCTGGGCGAATGGCGGGGCGCGATGCTCACGGTCTCGACCGTCGAGATCGCGGTGCCCGGGAAGGAAAAGATCCCCTTTGCGCCGTTCGGCCTCGAGCTGACGGAGCCCTACAACCGGCTGCGGGACGGCCTGCGCAATCTGCTCGGCGTCGAGAAGTTCGCCGACCGGCGCCAAGAGCTGCGCAAATTGAACATCTATGAGATCGTCGTCAATGTCGAGGGGTACCCGACCGAGGTCTCGGCGATGCCGATCAATCTGTACACCGGCGACGTCTACAACCTGACGATTCCGCAGCTGACCGAGGACGAGGAGGTCGTGTTCAGCAGCGACCGGGATCTCGTCGAGCTCGAGAACCCCGATGTCACCCGGAACCCGCGCGTCATCGTTCTGCGCTCCACGGGATGGACGGGGCAGCAGGTGCTGACCGCGACCGTCGGCTTCTACAAGGACGACGTCTTCGTGCCGCGCCGCGCGTATGTGTACCATATTGAGGTGCTGGGCCGCGCCGTCCCCGACGAGGAGGGCAACACCGAACCGGTAGTTTTTACCAACGGCGATTACAACGGCCTGATCCCGGTCACGGAACCCGAGGAAACGGACGGGGAATGAGCGGATTTGCGTTGACAAACCCTTTCTGTTTATGTATAATAGTTCTGTTGTATTAAATCCCTTGCAAGGGGGGGAGATCTGTGTCTGAGGTAAGAATTAAAGACAACGAAACGCTGGACAGCGCACTTCGTCGTTTTAAGCGCCAGTGTGCCCGTTCCGGTGTCCTTGCCGAAGTTCGTAAGCGCGAGCATTACGAAAAGCCTTCGGTTCGTCGCAAGAAGAAATCCGAAGCCGCCAGAAAGCGCAAGTACAAATAATCGTTGCAAAAAGAATTCCGGTTTCCGGAATTCTTTTTTATACGCCCGACAGACGACAGCAACACAGCAGAAAAAGCCGGTCTGCGGCGCGCGGATTCCGCGAAAGCATTGAAAGGAACGGCCCGAAGTGGTATACTTAAAAAAAGTGAGGATGCCATGATTCTGACACCGCATTTCTATTTTCGTTCTGTCGTCGAGGTACCGCCCGAGCTGTTTTTGCAGCGCGGAATCTGCGGCCTTGTATTGGATATCGACAACACCCTGGCGCCCGACGAACAGGCGGTTCCGCCGCTGGTGTTGCAGTGGCTGGAACAGATCCGCGAGGCGGGCTTGAGCTGTGTCATCGTCTCGAACGGCAGCGAGGGCCGCGCTTTCAAGATCGCGCGGCAGTGCGGGTTGCCCTACCTCGCCAAGGCGGCGAAACCGTCGCTTAAAACAGCGGCGGAGGTGCGGCGGATTCTGCGCTGTACGCCGGACCGAATGGCGGTGGTCGGCGACCAGTTGTTCACCGACGTGGTGTACGGCAAACGCCTCGGCGCGGCGACCGTTCTGGTCGAGCGGATGGGCACGGACAAATTGTTGTTTGTGCGCTTCAAGCGCATTCTGGAGAAACCGTTTATGCGCTCGATCCGGCGGATGCGGGAGGTGCGGGTGTGAGAGACCGCGCGTACTTCGGCCCGGCCGGAAACTCCATAAGCTTCGAGGAAAAGGGCTACACATCCTACGAGGACATCCCGCGATACACCGTCGAGATGGGGCTCGACGTCTTCGAGTACCAGTGCGGGCGCGGGGTAAAAATCAAGACCGAAAACGCGCGCCGGCTCGGCGAACTGGCGACGGGGGCGGGCATCGAGCTCAGCGTCCATGCGCCCTATTTTATCTCGCTGTCGAGCACCGAGCCCGAGAAGCGGACGAACTCGGCGCGCTACCTGCTCGAGAGCGCCGAGGTGCTGCGGGCGATGGGCGGACGGCGCATCGTACTGCATTCGGGCAGCGCGGGCAAAATCAGCCGAACCGAGGCGCTGGCGCTCGCGACCGGGACGCTGCGGTACTGTATCGCGGAACTCGACGCCGCGGGCTACACCGACCTGGTGCTTTGCCCCGAGACGATGGGCAAAACCGGCCAGCTCGGTACGCTCGAGGAGGTGCTGGCGCTGTGCGCGGTCGATGAGCGGCTGCTGCCCTGCATCGATTTCGACCACCTCAACGCGCGGACACAGGGCGGTATCCGCACCCAGATGGATTACCGCGCGATTCTGGACGCCATATCCGACAAGCTCGGCACGGCGCGCGCGTCCAATTTCCACGCGCATTTCAGCAAGATCGAGTACTCGGCGGGCGGCGAAAAGCGGCACCTGACCTTTGCCGACCGCGAATTCGGGCCCGAGCCCGGCCCGCTGCTCGAACTGATCGCCCTGCGAAAACTGACGCCGACCATCATCTGCGAGTCGGACGGCACACAGGCCGAGGACGCCGCCGAGATGAAGCGGCTGTACAACACATTTTTGCAAAACCAATAAACTGATGCGTTCATCAGGGGTTAATAGAAGGAGCGGAGTAATGACAAGAATCGAACGGTTGCGCGAACTGCTGCCGGAGGGCTTTGAGGCGGCGCTGATTCTCAACACTTTTAACCGGGCGTATCTGACGGAGTTTGCGTCGAGCGCCGGGTTCGTGCTGGTGACAAAGACGAAAGCGTGGTTTATCATCGACTTCCGCTACATCGAGATGGCGAAGGTGAAAGCGCGCAGCGTCGAGTGTGTGCTCGCGGTAAAACCGTACCAACAGGTCGCGGAACTGCTGCGCGACGCCGGCATCAAGTCGCTGATGGTCGAGGACACGATGACGCTCGCCGAGCTGAGCACCTTGCAAAAAGCGCTTGCGGGGGTCAAGACCGACACGACCAACGCGCTGACCGCCACGCTCGAG
>JAVBVJ010000053.1:0-24667 GCA_031554355.1 Oscillospiraceae bacterium | reverse complement strand
CGGTGTGGTTATCTCAGGAAAATACAGTTAAAATATCGTGAAAGCGGCTAACATCACAATCAAAATAACCAGAATAGGGTTTCGGAATTTCCCTTTAAACGCAATGACAACAAATATACCGATCAGAACAATAAACGGCATGGTGGATCCGGTGGCTCCGTTGGTAGAAAACCAAAGGGAAGGGAACAGCACGAAAATAGCGTACAGAATGACGATGACAGAGGGAATTTTCCACTTGCCGGTCTTGGCAAAATACGCGATACAAATACAATCAATTACAATATTGATCGCCGGAATAATGAGCGTCACAATGCTTAATTGCAATGAAATATTGCCGGCCAAGCCAATGGCCGACATGAAAATTCCGGAAAAAGATACAAGAAGAAAGGTTTTTTCTTCCAGCGATTTGTTCTTGGCAAAGAACTTTTCGGTTAGTGCAGCCAATTTCTTTTTTATCTTCATTTATAGTATATCGACATCCTTGAACAATAGTTGAGAGAGTTTGAACAAATTGCTTTACAGGGGTGGATACGAACTACTGCAAAAAAACGAGTGTCCGATGGACACTCGCAGTGGTAAGAGTGACAGGAGTCGAACTTGCGGTCTCTTGACCCCCCGGAGGTTCAAAATGCGTTATATTGTAATCAAGATAGCCGAAAAGCGCCCTGAAATAGGGCTTTTGCGGTTTTTCAAGAGTCGACCATTATTGAATAGTACTGCTGAAGTACTGCTGATTTCTGAAATTCAGAAGTTCAAGAGGCCGGGACAACGGTATTGAACAAAAGTTGTTGATGGTATGTAACCATACTTTCGGAGCGATTATAAGTCAAATTCTATATTTCTATGTACCAACATTGAATTCACGACGATCTGCTAACTATCCGAAAGCAAGTGCCAATCCCATTCAATTCAGCCCAGACGCGATTGAATCTTCCAATCCCAAAACTATTTTATCAAAATCGCTTTTGAATAGGCGATCCTGAACAACGCGATATTTCTCAAATTCGCTTTTGGCATGCGCTTGTGCGATTTCTGCAGAGATTCGCCCGCGTTTTTCTAAAGCTCGTTTCCGTCCGCATGCAAAATCAAGTCAAGATGGGCCTCAAGCACATCGCATACCACCCCGGCTTTGTCCGTTGCACATAACTGTTGGCTTTTGGTACTGTCTATTTTTATTGGGACTTATGGTGGTTCTGATGAAATACGGAAGAAAACGCCAAGTCCGGACAATAACAGTCCGGACTTGGCATTTTCATTGTGCGGGTATTCTTATAGTGCTATTTCGTAAACTTCCTAAAATGCGCTGTTGTGCGCGCTGAGAACTGTATTTCCTATCGTCCTTTTTTGGTTTTACACTCGGGCGGCGGGTTTACGCGGTTTTGGACAGAACGGTGTAACATCAGATAATATTAATCGTGACGCTTACGGTTTGTCCCGTGGCCGTGTGGGTAAATGTCACCGTAAATAAAGCTCCGGGCGAAAGCGCTACAGTAGTTACTGCCGCGTAATTGCCGCTGGACAGATCGATATTTGCCCCGGCGCAGCTGAATGTTCCGCCCTTGTCGGCATAATCCGCGGGTGAAAACGCCAGATCAAATTCCACCATGGATGTTCCGGCTGTTACGGTATATAAGCCCGGCTGACCCGGCACGGGCGTTGCAAAGCGCGGAACAAGCGACAGCACCGGTCCGGGATCCGGGGTGGGATCCGGGTCTGGATTCGGGTTGGGATCCGGGTTGGGATCCGGGTCTGGGTTCGGGTCTGGATCCGGGTTAGGATCCGGGTCTGGATTCGGATTAGGATTCGGGTTGGGATTCGGGGTGGGATCCGGCGCAGCCGGGCTGAGGGTGGTAAACTCAACGCGGATCATGTGTGAACAAAGCCCGGTCGGGCTGACCGCATAGGCAAACGCCGTATAGGTGGTTCCCGGCCTGAGCCCGTCGAAATGAGCCGTGCCGGACCAAACGCCCAGAACCTGCTTAAACATCGGCGCATTGTTGGCAAAGGCGTAATTTTTAAAATTACTGGGGTAAGCGCCCTCGTAGATGCCCACATTTATGCCGACGCGCTTGTTGAAAGAGGCTGAAATATCGACGGACGTCTCTGTGACAGAAGAGGCAATCAGGTTGCCAACAAAAACGGGTGCGTCCTCCGTGACTTTGATCGGCAGGCTGCAGGTAGCGCCTGTTTCAACATGGGTGAAGGTCATTTCTGTGTCCTGCGGTGTGAGCATTGTATGAAACATATTCGATGCGATTTCTTTACCGACGTTTCTATCGAGATAAGTCGTAACCGTATCGGTTTCGACATCGAGCAGTTCCAGCTTCAACCTGCTAAAACTCGGGGTTTCTCCCTCGTGATATTCCGTCTCCGGAAACTCCACGATCTTTAAAATATATCTGCTGTCGGCGGCGTTGTCATCCGATATTCTGCGCGTAAGGGTCTGGGTGAATGTATTGCCGGCAAAGAATACGGTTACCGTAAAGGTGGTCGTTCCCGCTTTCAAAACCGTCCCGTCTGCCGGAGAGATTGTTACCAGCGCGCCCGGATCCGCCGAAAAATCCGCGTAGGGGACAACCTTCCTATCAATAAACTCCCGTTCATTCTCTATTCTATAACGTGAAGATTCATTAATAAACCATCTGTAGTAATTTACCGAGATGTCCCAGGCTTCGTAGTCAACAACATCCCCCGCATGAAGTATACTGGGTATCCCCCGTACATTGATATTCTCGACAACATAGTGCTTTGTTGTACAGGCCGTACAGAATACAACGATGATGATTACCACTGTAGCCAGCGCGATAATTTTGTTTTTCATTGGCCAATTCCCCATTTTTTTGTTGATATTCAAAAGACTGTGCGGGAGCGCACACGCATCTCCTCCGGCGCATCAATTCTATATCGTTTCCATTTTATATATTTTTATAAATAAAAGCGCGAACCTTACCAAATCGTAAGGTTCGCGCCAGCACTTTTTGCGCTATTCCATTATTTCAAGCAGATAGCCCTCCCCGCGGGAGGCTGTCAGGATCAATTTATCGCCGGCGGCATTCAGTTTCTTCTTGAGGGAGGAGATATGCCGCCAAAGCGCGCTGCTGTTTCCGCCCATCGGCTGTTTCCAGACCGCAAAAACAGCTCCTCGGCGCCGAGAACGCGATGCGGTTCCTTCGCAAGGGCAAGCATAATGGAAAATTCCTTGGGCGTCAGCAGCAGATCCTTTCCGTTAAAATAGGCAATCTGTGCCAGCGTGTCGAGCGCAAGCGCGCCGCGGATCACCGCGTGCTCCGGCAGGATTCTGGCGTACAGCTCCTGCCAGCTCTCGGTCTCCTGCCGCAGGGTCTCGGCTTGCCGCCGAAACAATATTTCCCTCTCGCGCGTTTCGGACAGCTCGCGCGCCGTGCCGATGAACATGGCCGTCATCTCGAAAAAAACGAAAACCAGCATGGAAATCTCGGACAGCGACTCGGGGATACTGGGCGGAAGGATTATATCGCTGTGGAAAAACATGTCGCGGATACCGGCGTAAAAGAACAGCAGCAACCCCGCGAGCGTAATCCATTGGGGCGGATTGGGGGAGCGAAATATTTTGACAAAGCACGCGGCGACAAACAGGATGGACAGCGCGATATAGGCGTAACATCCCAGCATCGCCCAACTCATGACGACCGTGTCAAAAAACAAAAACAGCGCGATAAACACTGCGGAAATAATAAATACTGCCTGAACAAACCATCGCGGCAAGATACCGGGAAACAGTTCCCGCAGCATCAGGATAATCAAAACCGCTGTTATCGGAATCGAGAGGTATTCGATGCGGAATTTCACGACCCACGAGAGCGACGGCAACAGGGAAGAGAAAACCTTGGCGCCGGTGACGCCGCTGCGCAAAAACCAGGTAAGACAAAAGAGCGAGAAGTATAAATTAGCGCGGTAGCTTTGCAGAATAAAAAAGAGCGCCAGATGCACGACAAAGAGCGCCAGAAAGCTGCCCATCATGATCACCGTGAAATCGTGCCGGTAAGCCGTGTTGACGAGATCGGGATACCCCACGCGGATATCGTCGTGCCAGCCGCCCTCACGGTGCACAAAATTACTGACCTGCTGCACGATCTCGATGACGCCATCCTGCGGGATACAGACAAACGAGAGGTCTGCCGTGTTGGGCACCATGGTCTCCCGGCTGGTGCCCGGTATTCCAATATCGGCGACGTGTTCGCCGTTAATATAGATACTTTCTGCATAGTCGGTGCTGCGCCCGGACAGCATAAATGGTACGCCCTCCGGTACCAGAATGCGAATACGGCTGGTGCTGTACTGGCAGACGTCTTGCGGGTAGCCGATCTGGATCTCATCCGCACGCGCTTCAAATTCCTCGGGCGTCAGCAACGCATTGGGGATAAATTCCACCGCGCCGCGGCAGCGCACGCTGCCGATGGAAAAATCATAATCACGGAGATCCCATACGCCGGTGTCGCTGTGAATCTCGGTATGGGATGTGTTGCCGGTAGAAATCCACAGCGAAAAACATACCGCCAGAATCAACGGAAGCATGACGATATAAACAAGGCTTTGTTTGTTTTTCATTAAACGAGTCGCTCCGCATATTACATATATGTAAATATTATAGCTTAATTCGACTTTGAAATTCTAGTTCGAAATCAATATGCTGGGCAAGTATTTATAAAATGATCTTACAGCAATAAGCAGAGGACATTGTCGACGTTCCGGAGCCCGTCCGTACACCGGCAAGGTGATCGGCGTCGTGACCTGCCGCGACGGCACGATACTGGATTTGATCTATCAGGTTCAGGAATAACCCGGACAGCTGTTCACACGGCACGCCGGAGAACTTCTCCGGCGTGTTTTTTGCGTGCGCACCGCGCGGAATCTTGACAAAGAACCGCGCAGTTGCTATGCTTTTATTAAGGTGTGTAAACGATTACACATCCGGAATACGGGAGGCGGAAAACATGATTCGCGTCGGGATTATCGGGTGCGGGAAAATCAGCGAGTTGCGCCATGCGCCGGAGTACAGCGAGAACGACGGCTGCACGATCGCGGCGTACTACGACTTCGATAAAACGCGCGCCGAGGCCTTAGCGTCGCGGCACGGCGGCGTGGTCTGTGACAGCATCGACGATCTGCTCGCGACGGACATCGACGCGGTCAGTGTCTGCGTCGCGAACACCGCGCATGCCGAGACCGCGATCCAGGCGCTGGACGCTGGAAAACATGTGCTGTGCGAGAAGCCGATGGCGGTGACGCTCGCCGAGTGCGAGGCGATGATCGACGCCGCGCGGCGCAGCGGAAAATGGCTGATGATCGGACACAATCAGCGATTCGCAAAGGCGCACGTCAAGGCGCGGGAGCTGGTGGAGCGCGGCGAGATCGGCCGCGTGATCTCGTTCGAGACCCATTTCGGGCATCCCGGCCCCGAGGGCTGGACGGGCCTGCGTGACTCGTGGTTCTTCGACCGCAGCAAGGCGGCGTTCGGCGCGATGGCCGACCTCGGCGTACACAAAACCGATCTGATTCATTTTCTGCTCGGCTCGCCGATTGTCGCGGTCTCGGCCGTGACGGCGACATTGGACAAGACCCACGCGGACGGCCGCCCTGTCTCGGTGGATGACAACGCGTTTTGTATCTACGAGACCCGGAGCGGCGCGGTCGGCACGATGCACGTCAGCTGGACGTTCTACGGCGAGGAGCGCAACCACACGATTCTGTACGGCACCGCCGGGGTGCTGCGTTGTTACGACGATCCGGCCTGCTCGCTGATTCTGGAGCGGCGGAGCGGCAAGACCCAGCGCTTCGATCTGGATCAGCTCACTTCGAACAAGGACCAGAACGAGGGCGGACGCACCAGCACCGGCGTCATCGACGCGTTTATCGCGGCGATTGCAGCCGGAACGCCGCCGCCCGTGACCGGCGAGGACGCCGTGCGCGCGATGCGCGTGATCTTTGCGGCGGAGGAGTCGGCGCAGAGCGGCAGGCGCATAGCGGTCGATCAGGGGGAGAACCGATGAAACGAATGATTTCGATCTGCACGGGGCAGTTCGGCGATCTGCCGCTTGAGACGTTGGCGGCGGAGATGCACGCGATCGGGTACGAGGGGCTGGAGCTCGCCTGCCACGCGCACATCGACTGCGCGCAGGTGGTGTCGTCGTCGGCCTACCGGCGGCAGCTGCTCGAGACATTGGAGAAAAACGAAATGAAGATCAGCGCACTGTCGGCGCATCTGTACGGGCAATGTATCGGCGATCTGCCCGACCCGCGCCTCGACGGTTTCGCGCCAAAAGCGCTGCGCGGCAAGCCGGAGGAGATCCGCGCCTGGGCGGCCGCCTCGATGGACACGGTCGCGCAGGCCGCGAAGATGCTCGGCGTCAAAGTGGTCACGTTTTTTACGGGATCGCCGCTCTGGGCGTACTGGTACTCGTTCCCGCAGACCACGGAACAGATGATCGAGAACGGCTTCCAGAAAATTCGCGCGCGCTGGTCACCGGTCATGGACACCTTCGACGACTGCGGCGTCAAATTGGCGCTTGAGGTGCATCCCGGCGAGATCGCGTTCGACTACTACACGGCGGGCCGGCTGCTCGAGACTTTCGAGTACCGCCCGACGCTCGGCTTCAACTTCGACCCGAGTCACCTGCTCTGGCAGGGCGTCGATCCGGTGATGTTCCTGCGCGACTACCAAAAGCACATTCTGAACGTCCACTTCAAGGACGTCAAGATCAACCGCGACGGCCGCGCCGGGATTCTCGGCTCCCATCTGCCGTTCGGGGATTCGCGCCGTAAATGGAACTTTGTCTCGCTCGGGCACGGCGACGTCGATTTCGACGGGATTGTCCGCGTGCTCAACGAGATGGGCTACGACGGGCCGCTGGCGGTCGAGTGGGAGGATTCGGGGATGGAGCGCCTGTACGGCGCGCGCGAGGCGTACGGGTTCGCGAAAACGATGAACTTTGAGCCCTCCGCGTTTGCGTTTGATCAATCGATAAAAGGAAACTGACATGGACGATCGAAACGTTCTGGCTGTCGACATCGGCGGCTCCAAATACATGGCCGCCATCGTGCAGGAGAGCGGGCGCATCAAGCACCTGGTGCATGGCGAATGGCCCGCGCTGACCGGGGAAGCGGTGCTCGGTGAGATCACGAAGGCCGCAAAAACGGTGCTTTCGATGCACATCGGTGCGATCTCGGCGGTCGGCGCCACGATCCCGGGTCTTGCCGATCCGCGCGCGGGACACTGGGTCGAAGCGAGCTTTTCGGGGCTGACCGCGCTCGACGTCGCGGGGACGCTCTCCGCCGTCGCCGGGCAGCGCTGCTTTGTCGAAAACGACGCGAACGCCTGCGCGTTGGCCGAGGCGACATTCGGCGGCGGCATCGGGATCGACGACTTTCTGTACGCCACCGTATCCAACGGCATCGGCGGCGGCGCGTTTTGCGCGGGACGGCTGTATTACGGCGCGTACGGCAACGCGATGGAGCTGGGACATTTCAACGTCGCGCCGGGCGGCCGCCGCTGCGGCTGCGGCTCGCTGGGCTGTCTCGAGATGCACGCGGCGGGGCCGGGGCTGGTCAAAAACTATCTGGAACTCGGCGGTCCCGCGCTGATCGCCGGCGAAAAACCCACCGCGAAAAGTATCGCGGAGCGCGCGAAGCAGGGCGACGAGGCCGCCAGAAAAGCCTACGCGATGACGGGGCATTTTCTCGGCGCGGCGCTCGCGGCTGCGGTCAACCTGTTCAACCCGGAAAAAATTATTCTCGGCGGCGGTATCGCGCAGGACTTCGATCTGTTCCGCGCGGCGCTCGAGCGGACGCTGACGGGCCGTATCTACAAGCGCGCCAACGCCGAGCTGACGATCGAGCCGACCGAACTTGGCTATTACGGCGCGCTGCTCGGCGCGGCGGCGACCGCCTTCGCGCGGCTCGACAACCGCTTTTTTATCAACGACGAAATCGAACGAATCTGGGGGCGGAACGATGGCGAATGAAATGCAGCTCTTTTTGAAAGACTATGTGGAAACGCTGACGAAGTGCGCGGACGGCATCGACGCCGGGCAGTTCTCGGCACTGATTGATCTGATCGCGCAGACCTACCGCGGCAACCGCCAGATCTTTGTGTGCGGCAACGGCGGCAGCGCGGCGACTGCGAATCATTTTGCCTGCGACTTCGGCAAGAACGCGGTACGGGATCCGGCATGCCGCCGGTTTCGCATCCTGTCGCTCAGCGACAACGTCGAGCGCATCACGGCGTTCGGCAACGACGTCAATTTCGAGAGCATCTTCAGCGAACAGCTGAAAAATCTGCTGAATGAAGGGGATCTGTTGCTGGCGATCAGCGCGAGCGGCAACTCGCCCGACGTGCTGGCGGCCTGCGACTACGCGCACGAGCGGAACGCGAAGATCGCGTCGCTCGCCGGTTTTTCGGGCGGTGCGCTCAAAGAAAAAAGCGATCTCTGCATCGTCGCGCAGCTTGAGCGCTACGAGCAGATCGAGGATCTGCACATGATGGTTCTGCATATGGTGACCTGTTACTTCAAGGAGCACCCGGAGATTCTGCAATAAAAAAGCCACGCGCCGCGTGGCTTCCTTCGGATAGTGGTGTTTATCGAACGACCCGGCCCGAACCGTCGCCGCCCATCAGCGCCAGTACCTCGTCGACGGTGGAGAGGTTGAAATCATTTTCGATCGAGTGTTTGAGGCAGGACGCCGCGACGGCGTACTCGATGCTCTGTTGGTCGGTCATACCGTGCAGCAGGGCGTAGATCAACCCCGAGGCGAAGGAATCGCCTCCGCCGACGCGATCGACGATCTGCATCGTGTATTTTTTGGAGTGGTAATTGGCGTCGGGACGGCACAGCAGACCCGACCAGTTATTGACGGAAGCCGAGATCGACTCGCGCAGCGTGAAGGCGACCGCGCCGAACCCGAACGCCGAGAACAGCTTTTGCGCTAAATTGCAGTAGGCGTCGGCGTCGAGCGAGCCGGACGTCACGTCGGCGCCCGCCGAGATGCCGAGCGTCTTTTCACAGTCCTCCTCGTTCGCGATCAGCACGTCGACGTGCTGCATCAGTGGACGCATGACGTCGGCGGCCTGCTCCGGCGTCCACAGGTTTTTCCGGTAATTCAGGTCGCAGCTGACCGGCACGCCGAGCCGGTGCGCGGTCTCTGCGGCGATCCGGCACATCTCGGCCGTGTTCCCGCTGAGCGCCGCGGTGATGCCGGTGAAGTGGAACCAGCAGGCGTCGCTTAAAATCTTTTCGAAGTCGAACTCGTCGATTTCGGCGGTGCTGATCGCGGAATACTTGCGGTCGTAGATGATCTTTGAGGGCCGCTGGGACGCGCCGCGCTCGAGATAGTAGATCCCCATGCGCTCGCCGCCGAACGCGATGTGGCTGATGTCGACGCCGTACTGCGCCATCTTGCGCGCGGCGCAGTGGCCGATCTCGTTGTCGGGCAGCTTGGTCACGATCGCGGTCTCGCAGCCCATGTACGAGAGCGCGACCGCCATATTGCCCTCGGCGCCGGTGTAGTTGATATTGAAGGAATCGGCCTGCGGGAAGCGCAGAACTCCAGGGGTGGCCAGCCGCACCAGCAGCTCGCCGAACCCGACAAACTTCTTACCCATGGCACACCTCGCCCGCGAGGTCGACAAAGAATTTCGCGCGACGGGTGATCTCGGCAACGTCGCCACGCTCGAGCAGCTTTTTGTCGGCCAGCCTGCCGCTGACGCCCGCACCCGCGAACCCGAGTTTCAGGTATTCGCCGAAATTCTCCTCGTTGACGCCACCCGTCGCGATCAGCGGGATGTGCGAGATCGGCGCCAGAATGTCCTTGATGTACGACAGCCCCAGCCAGCCCGCCGGGAACAGCTTTACGAAGTCCGCGCCCGCATCGTGCGCCGCGCAGATCTCGGTGGGGGTGAGCGCGCCGGGAATCGAGACGAGCCCCAGCTCTTTGGTGCGCCGCACCACCGCGGGTGAGAAGTTCGGCGAGATGATGTAGCGCGCGCCGGCGTTGGCGGCGGTGTTGACCTGCTCGACGTTCAGCACGGTGCCCGCGCCGACAAACAGCTTGCCACTGTGTCTTTTCTCCAGCTGTGCGATCGCCTCGGCGGTCTTGTGCAGACAGTCGGGATCGACCTGATCGAACGTCACCTCCATCAGCTTGATGCCGCCCGCGAGCAGCGCGTCCGAGAGCTGTATGAGCGGTTCGCCGTACAGTTTCCGGCAGATAACAATAATCTTGTTTTGTGCGATCCATTCCCGCATTTCCATCGTGAATCCTCCCAATGTTTCGATGTGATAAAATTATAGTTCAAAATTGATGTTAAACAGGAGCCTATCTTGAATATAAAAAAAGTAGCGGAACTTTCCGGCATGTCGGTGGCAACCGTGTCCCGCGTCATCAACGGGGACGGCCGGGTATCGGAGGAAGCGAAGCAGCGCGTGACGGCGGTCATCGCCGAGACGGGGTACAAGCCGAACCACGCGGGGCAGGCGCTGCGCAAACGGCGCAGCGGCCGTATCCTGATGATGCTGCCGACCATCGCCAACCCGTTCTACTCCGATATCGTCAACACCTTTGAGCGCACGGCGCGCGACAAGGGCTTTGATATCCTGTTCGCCATCACCAACCGCGACCCGAACATCGAGCGCCGCTACCTTGATATGCTGCGCACCAAACAGGTGGACGGGATGGCGAGTTTTATTCCGACGATTCCCGAGACCGAGATCAACGAGATCGCCGCCAGTTTTCCGTACGTCGCCTGCTGTTGGCGCGGCGGATCCAACATCAACGCGAGCTATGTCTGCATCGACAACGAGAAGGCGTCGTACGAGATGACGCGCTACCTGATCTCGCTCGGTCACCGCAAGATCGCGCTGCTGAACGGCGACTACCCGATGCGCTTCTACGAGCGCGAGCGCGATCAGGGTTTCTTCCGCGCGCTGGCGGAGGCGGGTTTGGAACTCAATCCCCAGCACCGCATCTACTGCGACTACAGTTTTCAGGAGGGGTACGAGGCGACCGCCCGCCTGATGGCGCTTCGGAAAGCGCCGACCGCGATCTTCGCGATGGCGGACGAGCGCGCCGCCGGTTGCATTAAGTATTTAAACGAGCACGGCATCGCCGTCGGCAAAGACGTGGATGTCGTCGGCTTCGACAATGTCACGATCAGCGAGATCATGACGCCCAGCATCACGACGGTGGGGCAGCCGCGCGAGGAGATCGGGCTGGAGGCCGCCAACCTGCTGATCTCGCGCATCCACGACCGCTCGCAGCCCGACCGCGGCATCATCATGGCGCACAAGCTGGTGCTGCGCGGATCGACCCGAAAACCGGAATAATTATCCGAGCGGGTACAGCTCGAGATAGGGCGCAAGGTCCTTGCGCAGCGCGGTGCGCTCCTCCTCGGTGACGTCGAGCAGCGGGGCGTGCACATGGCCGCCGGGCAGCCCGCGCATCGTCTGCGCCGCTTTGAAGTAGCTCAATCTGGAACCGGCGCGCAGAATATTGACGATGTCGTTCGCGATCCACATATTGCGGCGCGCTTCCTCGAAGTCGCCGCGCTGATAGGCGTTGTAGCCCGCGACGAACGGTTCCGGGAACACCGTTGAGGCGCCGGACACCGTGCCGTCGCACCCGATTGCGAGCGCGGCCAACAACAGGCGGTCGAAACCGACCAGCAACGAGAAACCCGCGCCGCCGGCCTGCATGTAGTCGAGCGTCCGGTGCATGTCCTGATACGAGTACTTGAGCCCGACCACGTTGGAGAGCTGCGCGATCTCGGCGCAGGCGGCGGCGGAGAGATCGTTGGCCGCACACTGCGGAATGTTGTAGAGATACATCGGGAACCCGGCCGGCAGGCTGTCGTTCACCGCTTTGTAGAACCCGACGAGTTCACGCTGGGTCAGCCCGAAAAACGAGGGCGTCACCACACCGATGCCGTCGGCGCCGATCTTGGCGGCGTGCCCCGCCAGCCGGATCGTGTCCTCGAGGCGCAGCGCGCCGGTATGGATAAACACGGTCACGCGCCCTGCCGCCCGCGCGACGACGCATTCGGCGACGGCCTCGCGCTGCTCGATCGTCATCAGCAGCATCTCGCCGGTGGTGCCGCACGGATAGAGCGCGTGCACCCCTGCGTCGATCAGGAAGTCCGCGTGCCGCGTAAGCGCCGGAAAGTCGACGTTGCCGTCGGCCAGAAACGGTGTGGTCATCGCGGTGATAACACCCTGCATTTTCTTCATGGAGTACTCCTTAATAATAAAATAGTTTAGGAATGATAATATGCGATTTGGATGCTTTGGTTTTACAAAAGATATCGAGACGATCGCCCGCGCCGGGTATGACAGCGCCGAGCTCGACATCATGGAGATTGCGGGAATGTCGGATGCCGATTTCGCGGCCTTCCGGAAACGGGCGCTGGCGCTCGGCATCGGGCTGGACGCCTTCTCGGGCTGCATGCCGCTGACCGAGCGCATGCACGACCCCGCGTTCGACCGCGGTCATTGGATGGCGCACTTCAGGCGCGCGGCAGACAGAACCGCATTGCTCGGCGCGCGCCTCTGGCCGTTCGGAGCGGGCAAGTGCCGCAGTATTCCCGAAAACTGCGCCGACGTTGCGGGGGCGAAGGAGCGCGTGCGGACGTTTGTCTACGATCTCTGCGAAATTCTTGCGCCCTACGGCATCACGCTCGTCGTCGAGCCGCTGGGCCCTGCGAATTCCAACTATTTACAGCACATCGACGAGACGGTGGCGTTCGCGAAAACGGTGGGGCTGCCGAACTGCCGCGTCATGTGCGACCTGCGCCACATCGTGAAATCCGGCGACCGGCTCGAGGCCATCGCGGAATACCGGGACTGGATTCTGCACGCGCACATCGACTATCCGCTCGGAGATCTGCGCTTCTTCCCGAAGGAAAACGACGGCTTCGACTACGCGCCATACATCCGCGCGCTGTCGGCGGCGCACTACAACTGCCTACTGACCGTCGAGGCGACGAAGTACGAGGATCTCGCGTCGGACGCCGCCGGGAGCCTGGCGCTGTTTACAAAATTGGGCATAAAGTAACAGAATGGTAACGATTACATGAAATCCAGTTTTATTATAGTGGATAAAGCGTCGGTAATCAATATTTTGGTTCAAAAATATTCCGATACGAAATAAAGAGGCTTCCTGTAAAAAAATGACATTAGGTTCGAAATAGCTTTAAATAGGGGAGATTCCGCGCGGATTGACAGTTCTGTCAATTCCGCGCACATTTTTTTGTTAATCTGACAATAGACAAACGAATAGAGGCTGTGGTAAATTTTATATGTAATCGTTTACACAATTTCGCGAAAATTATTCGATTTCGTTGAAATTATAACGGTGTAGACGGAACAAAATTATAAGGAGAAACAAAGAGATGAAAAAGTATGTTGCGATTTTCCTGGCTCTGATCCTCGCGCTCTGCCTTTTTGCCGGCTGTAAACAGACAGAGACGCCGCCTGCAGGAGAAACTCCCCCCGCCAACACCGATCCGATCGTTATCGGCGCCATCACGGACCTTTCCGGCAACGGATCCGTTCTGGGCAACGCCTGTAACAACGGTTGGCAGCTTGCGATTGACGACATCAACGCCAAAGGCGGCGTGATGGGCCGTCAACTCAAGCTGGTCACCATGGACTGCAAGAGCGATCCCCAGACCGCGGTTGACAACTTCCGCCGCCTCGTCGAAGTCGAAGGCGCCGCCATTGTTGTCGGCCCTCCGTTCTCGAACGTAGGTCTTGCGGTTGCTCCGATCGCCGATGAGCTCAAAGTTCCGTTCTTCGGCCAGTTCGGCGACCCCCGCTGCATGCTCGGTGAAAACCTCGACACGCTGCATCCCTATATGTTCCTTTCGCAGCCGTCCGCCATCCAGAGCGGAATCATCTCGGGCGGCTATCCGTTTGAGAAGCTCGGCCTGACCAAGGCCGCCGTCCTGATCGCGGAAGACCACAGCTACTGCTCGACCCAGGCCAACGCGTTCCTCGAATACGCGGAAGTAGTCGGCATCGAGATCACCACGATCCAGAAATGCAAAATCGCCGACACCGATCTCACGATCCAGCTGACCGCCATCCAGAACTCCGGCGCCGAGTTCCTGTTTAACGCCTGCAACACCGGTCTGCTTGTCATCGCCGCGAACCAGATGTACCAGATGGGCATCGACATCGTCCAGTGCGGAAGCCTCGACTTCAGCAATCCGTGGGCGAGCCAGGTTGCCGATCCGGCAGCTGCGAGCAACATCTATTTCCCGGTCAACCTCGACATGTCCGATCCGGGTCTGGATACCGTTGAAGCCGCCTACAAAACGAAGTTCGGCGAAGATCCCACCCCGAAATCCTACATCGCATATGACACCGTTCTGGTAGCGATCGCCGCGATCGAGAAAGCGCAGAGCGCGGATCCCACAGCGATTCGTGACGCGCTGGAGAACATCGCCAACGTCGATTGCCTGATCACCGACAACTTCTCGATGGATCCCGCAACCCACATGCCGCTCGGCCTTGAGATGTGCATCTACAACATCGAAAACGGCGAGTATACGAACACCGGCTGGTATGTCCCCGAGTATCTGAAGGGCTAATCGTTAACGTTTTAGAAAGATTCAAACTTGCCCCCGACGTCACAGTCGGGGGCAAGTAAATAAAAGACGTCACGGTGGTGACTGTGATTCCGCGGCGGAGGTATCTATGGGAATAAGCTACTATTTACAGTTGTTGATCGGCGCGCTGTCGACCGGCGCGATGTACGCCATTATTGCGGTCGGCTGGGCGCTGATTTTCAGTATCCTCAAGTTTTCAAACTTTGCTCACGGCGGCACCATGGTGTGCAGCGCCTACATCGGTCTGGTCTGCTCCAGACTGTTCGGCGCAAACCTGCCGCTGATTCTGCTGATTGCGGCGCTGTGCGGCGGTGCGATCAATATGGGAGTGGAACTCATCAGCTTCCATCGTCTGCGCAAGTCCTCGAAACAGGTGCTGTTGTTCTTTGTTTCCTCGATTACGATGGGTATGCTGTTACAGAATATAGTTACGATTCGGTTCAGCGGCCTTTTCTACGGCTATCCGAACTTCTTTAAAAACCGCTACGTCACGCTCGGAAAAGTGAGCTTCGACATGGCGAACCTCGTGATGCTGCTGGTTGCGGCGTTCTGCATCCTCGCGCTGATATTTGTGCTGCGCAAGACGCGTCTCGGTATTAGCATCCGGGCGCTCTCGATGGACGCCAAGACGACGAGCCTGATGGGTATCAACGTCGATCTCGTGGTGCTGGTGACCTTCTTCGTCGCCGGCGCGCTGGCCGCAATCGCGGGGGTGTTCGTCGGTATCCGAACGATTCTCTCCCCCCAGATGGGCAGCATGTACACCGTAAAAGGGTTCATTGTCTGCGTCATCGGCGGGCTCGGTTCACTGAACGGCGCGCTGTACGCGGCGCTGCTGCTGGGGATCGTCGAGACGCTGTTCGGCGTGCTGCTGGGCACCAGCCTTGCGCCGGTCGGAACCTTCTTCTTCCTGCTGATCTTTCTGATCGTCCGTCCGCAGGGCCTCTCCGGCAACTTTGCCGTCGAAAAAGCGTAGGCGGGGAGAGCGAATATGAGTGCTGCGTATTTAAACTTTATGCTCTCGTTTCTCATCAACAACGTCTTTGTGCTGATGATCGGCATGCTGGGTGTGTATATGCTGACCGGTCTCACGGGGATGTTCTCGATGGGACAGGCGGCGTTCATGGCGGTCGGCGGCTACACTGCCGCGCTGCTCGCCAAGAACTTTGCGCTGCCGATCTACATCACGGTTCCGGCGGCGATTGCGGTCGGCGCGGTCTTCGGGTTCCTGATCGGGATTCCGGCGGTCAAGCTGCGCCGCGACTATGTCGCGGTCGTGACGCTCGGGTTCGGCGAGGCGCTGGTCGCTTTCCTGAACAACACAGCGAGCACAGGCGGCGCGCTGGGACTGACCGCAATCCCGCGCTACACCACAAAACCGATGATCGTGCTGGTGCTGGTGGCGATCATCTTCTTTATCTGGTCGATCAAGCGCTCGCGCTTCGGCCGCGAATGTATCGCGATTAAGAGCGACGAGTTGGCGGCCGCCTCCATGGGCATCAACGTGCCGCGCGTCAAACTGATGGTGTTCACCATCGCGGGCGCGATCACGGCGCTTGCCGGCGCGATGTACGTCCATACCACAGGCTACATCGACTCGGCCTCGTTCGGTTGGGATCAGAGCTCGATGTGGATCATCATCGTGTTTTTCGGCGGCATCAATAGCCTGACCGGCGCGGTCTTCTCGGGGATTATCCTCGGGCTGATTCCGGAAATTCTGCGCTTCTCTAACGAGCTGCGCGTCATCATCTACTGCGCCATCGTGCTGTTCGTCGTCAACTTCCGGCCGCAGGGACTGTTCGGCGAGACCGAACTTGACTGGAAGACCATCAAAAAAGCCGCGCTCTCCGTCGCGGGATTCTTCAAGCGTCTGTTCGGCAAAAAAGCCGAAACCGGCGCCGGAAAGTGAGGGGGAGACGATGCTATTAGAAATCAAGGACATCTCCATCAGCTTCGGCGGCGTCAAGGCGGTGCAGAACATCTCGCTGCACGTCGATCAGGATCAGATCATCAGCATCATCGGGCCCAACGGCGCGGGAAAAACCACAATCTTCAACCTGATATCCGGCATCTACAAGGTCGATAAGGGCGAGATCATCTTTGACGGACAGACGATCAGCGGCAAGACCCAGAGTGAAATCGCGCGGCTCGGCATCTCGCGGACGTTCCAAAATATCCGGCTGTTCCGCGGCCTGACCGTATTGGAAAACGTGATGACCGCGCTGGACGCCAAAGGGAAATACTCAATATTCAGCGCGATGCTCTCGCTGCCCGCGAAGCATAAGGCCGAGCGCGCCAACCGCGCCCGGGCGCTGGAGGCGATCGAGTTTGTCGGGCTCACCGACTACTGCGACATCCAACCCCACAACCTGCCGTACGGACTGCAGCGCCGGGTGGAGCTGGCCCGCGCCATCGTCAGCATGCCGAAACTGCTGATGCTCGACGAGCCGGCGGCGGGGCTCAATCCCAGCGAGGTCTCGGATTTCATCAAGCTGATCGCCGCACTGAAAGAGCGCTACCATTTCGGGATTCTGGTCATCGAGCACCGCATGCAGGTAATTCAGGAGCTCTCGGAGTACGTCTATGTCATCAACTTCGGCACCCATCTCGCCGACGGTAAAATCGCCGACATTCAGAACGACCCGAGTGTCATCAAGGCGTATATCGGGGAGGAGGACGCGTCATGCTGAGTATCCGAAACTTAAGTGTCAACTACGACCACATCACGGCGCTCGAGGACGTCTCATGCGAGGTCAGGCAGGGGGACATCGTCTCGATCATCGGTTCGAACGGCGCCGGAAAAAGCACCCTGATGAACGCCGTGTCCGGCATCGTGCGCAGAAAGAGCGGCGAGATTACGTTCCACGGAAAGCCGCTGCCGACCGCGCCGCACAGAATTGTGCAGCAGGGCATCATTCAGGTGCCGGAGGGCCGCTGCGTCTTCGCCAACCTCACGATCGTTGAGAATCTGATTATGGGCGGCGCGCGCGTCTCCAAGGCCAAGGCGAACGCCAAGATGGACCGGATGTTCGAACTCTTCCCGATACTCGACAAGCGCCGCAGCCAGATGGCCGGTACGTTGTCGGGCGGGGAACAGCAGATGCTGGCCATCGCGCGCGGACTGATGGCGGAACCCGAGCTGCTGCTGCTCGACGAGCCGAGCCTCGGGCTTGCGCCCATCATCGTAAAACAGGTCTTTGAGATCATCCAGAAGATTAAAGCGGACGGCATTACCGTGCTGCTGGTCGAACAGAACGCCAGCAAGGCGATGGCGATCTCCGACTACACCTACGCGCTGGAAAACGGCAAGGTCGTGTTCGAGGGACCGTCCGCGGAGCTGCGCAACGACAAGGCGATCAAGGAGGCTTATCTTGGAAAGTAACACGGAACGAAAAATCAGGGTAGGCGTCATCGGCACGGGCGCCATCGCGCAGATCGCCCATTTCCCGGTGCTGGCCGCGCTTCCGAACGTCGAGATCACCGCGGTTCTAAGCGGTCACTACGAGAACGCCGAGCGCACGGCGCGCCAGTTCGGCGCTCAAAAAGCCTGTACGGATTTCAAAGATTTCCTGGATCAGGAGATGGACTGCGCGGTGCTGCTGACGCCCAAAACCGTCCGCCGCGAGTACCTGATTCCGCTGCTCGAGAACAAGCTCGACATTCTGTGCGAGAAGCCGCTCGCCATGACATTGCAGGACTGCGAGACGCTCGCCGATCTGTCGGCCAAGTCGGGTCAGCTGGTCATGGTAGCGTTCAACCGACGGTTCGCGCCCTGCAACGCGCGCGCGCTGGCCGCCTTCGAGGGACGGCGCCCGCACATGGTGATCGCCAACAAGTCGCGGGAGTTCACCGAGTTCCGCGCGACGCTCGAAAACGCCATCCACATGGTCGATCTGCTGCGCCACATTCTCGGCGAGTGCGAGTCGGTCACGGCGCAGGCGATCTTCTCCGACCAATATAAAGAGGACTGCTGCACGGCGCAGCTCCGCTTCGCGGACGGCGGCATCGGTCTGCTGGCGGCCTCCCGTCAAGCGGGACAGTGGCGTGAACACATCGAGATGTACGGCGGCGGGCTCACCGCGATCTCCGACAACCTCGACAGCTACAAGGTCATCTACCCCGACCGCGAGGTCGGGCAGACGATGACGCCGATGCGTCAGGGCTGGTGCACGGTGGTGGAGCGGCTGGGGTTCGAGCCCTGTATCCAACACTTCTTCGAGTGCGTTCAGACGCGCGAACAACCGCTGACCAGCGCCGAGGATGCCTACCGCACGCATGAATTGATGAACCGGATACTAAAAAGTGCGGGATTACCTGACCTCTCGCAGGACTGGAGCAAACAATGAAACTGGCCGGACACACTATGGGCACCCCCGAATACACACTGAACGAAGCCATCGAGCTGTTCTCGAAAATCGGGCTCGACGGCATCGAGATCATCATCCAGACCGACGGCTACCGCTCGGCGCTGCCGATGGACGCCTCGACGGAGCTGGTCGCCGACACATTGCGCCGCGTCAAGGCAGCGGGTTTGTCGGTCGCGGGCCTCACCCCCTACTTAAATCTGTTCAACAGCCTCGACGAAGCGGTGCGCCAAAAGGAATGCGACGACCTCAAGCGGGTCATCGATCTCGCCGACGCGCTGGAATGCAAGCGCATCCGCGTCTACGGCGGCAAATTGGTGGAGGGAGAGGACGACGCCGACGGCAGCAAATTGGCCCAGCTCGTCAAATCGATGCGCGAATGTGGCAACTACGCCGCGAAGACCGATGTGCGCCTCTGCCTCGAGAACCATTTCGGTACGATGACGACGACCGCCACGCGCACCGCGGAGATCATCGCGGCGATCGACCACCCGAACGTCGGCGTGCTTTACGATCAGGCCAACATCGCGTTTTTTCCGGCCGAGGAGTACGAGCAGGCGATCGATCTGCAAAAGGATAAAATCTACTATGTTCACTGCAAGGATCTGGTCTACAAAGGCGGCAGCCCGACCCCGCCGAAATTCTCGATGGTTTCACACGTCGATCCCGCCGACCGCACTGTGCATTCGCGGATCCCGGGGGACGGCATCCTCGACTGGCCCGCCATTTTGGCAAAACTGAAAGACATCGGCTACGACGGTTGGGTATCGCTCGAGTACGAGCGCCGCTGGATTCAGACCGACCTGCCGGAGGCGTCGATCGGCATGCCGGTTGCGGTACAGTACATCCGCGCCATTCTCGACAAACTCCAAGCATAAGAGGGATACTGCTATGAATATGAAAGTAAATTACGCCGGGCTGACGCTCGAGCATCCGATTATCGCGGCCTCGGCGGGCACGACGCGCGACGTCGAGGAGGCGGTCAAGTGCCAGAAAGCGGGCTACAGTGCCGTCGTGCTGAAATCGGTTCAGGAAGAAGTGATGATGCGCTACAACCCGTTTCCGCGTTTCAAGGTCATCCGGCGCGGCATTCCGGGCTTCCAGTCCACCACGTTCTACAGCTACGAACAGGCCTACTACGGCGATCTCGACGACTATGTGCGCACCGTCGAGAACTGCAAAAAAGAGACCGATATCCCGATCATCGCCAGCATCAACTGCATCGAGCCCGGGAGCTGGGGCGCCTACGCAGTCGCCTGCGAGCAGGCCGGCGCGGACGCGATCGAGATCGTGCCGAGCTGTCCGTCCGGGCTGCTGATCCGCGATCCGAGCAACGACAACCATTCGATCAGCATCGCCGCGCTGAAGAGCTGTAAGGCAAGCGTGAAGGTGCCGGTGATTCCGAAGATGACCTCGCAGGTCGCGAACCCGTTCTACACGGCGCTGTGTCTGGACGAGGCGGGCGCCGACGGCCTGACGATGATCAACCGCCAGACCGGGATCGACATCGACACCGAGACAATGGCGCCGATTCTGCACGGCGGGTACGCCGGACACGGCGGCGCCTGGGCGCTGAACTCCACACTGCGCTGGATCATCGAGACCGCCCCGAAGGCGAAAGCGCCGATCAGCGCGACGGGCGGCATCTGTGACGGCGACGACGTCATCAAATGTCTGCTGGCAGGCGCCGAGACGGCGCAGGTCGCGGCGGTCGTCTACCTGAAAGGGTTCGACTACGTCCAGACAATGCTCGCGCAGATCGAGGCCTACATGCAGCGCAAAAACATCGACAAGCTGTCGGATATCATCGGTGTCGGCGCGAAGAATATGAAGCGCATGGAGGAGTACGACCGCGTGACGCGCTACTACGCTTCCTGCGATCACGACAAATGCACGAAATGCCGTTCCTGCGCGCCGGTCTGCATTTACGACGCGATCGACTACGCGGAGAACGGCCCCGAGTTTGACCGCGAGCGTTGTGACGGCTGCGGTCTATGCTACAGCGTCTGTCAGCGCGGCGCAATCGCCATGAACGTCAGATAATGATTGAGAGGTGAAAGATATGAACGACAAGGAAACGGTACGCAAACAGGGCGGGATCTTCAACATCAACGAGGGATACTCCTGGGAGAACTACACGGTGGACGGCATCCGCATGGAGGACGTGCATCTGGTGCTGACCCCGCGCATCGGCTCGCGCAACATCGGCATCACCAGCGGCATCCATTACCCCGG
Organism: Oscillospiraceae bacterium; assembly: GCA_031554355.1. Lineage (GTDB taxonomy): Bacteria > Bacillota > Clostridia > Oscillospirales > Ruminococcaceae > JAVBRN01. The sequence continues at coordinate 3,430 of JAVBVJ010000053.1, read as the reverse complement.
CATGGAGTTTGAACCCCACGTCCACCCGCTGTCCGAGGAGCTGGTCTTCTGCCACGACGGCGAGGGCGAGTTCTTCCTGTACGACAAGTGGATCCCCGTCAAAAAAGGTGACGTCCTGTACGCGCCGCCGGGCGTCCGCCACGGCACGCGCAAACCCGCGGGCACCGAGGGCGTGATGGTCACAATCGGCGTCGCGACCCCGCCGCAGTTGGATCTCTACAACCGCATCGGCTACGATGTGCTGGCGGAGGGCGAGGAGTACTAACCCGAATCCAAAGAAAAGCAACGGCGTCCTGCCACAGGACGCCGTTGCTTTTGTTGTTTCTTCCCGATAACAGTTCAAAGGAGCGAAGCCGGCAGGCACCACGAACGACGCAAGGACGGAAAGCGGCCGAGAGCTTGCATGAATACAAATATGAAAACAAGCGGATCAGGATGGAGAATGAATTGTTACATTCTTTTCTTCGCGCTGCTGGAAGGCGGTAAGGCCATCCGTAAAGTATCAGGCGATTGAAGCAAATACAAGGTCGGTATCTGTCATGTGTCAGTTTTTCGAGGTATCCCGAAGCGGTTACTATAATTGGCGGAAGCGGAAAGACCAACCGGACAGAGATGAAGCGCTGGCTGCGCTGATTCGGCAATGCGAGGCGCAAACGAGGCAAACCTACGGCTATCGCCGTGTGCGGCTGTGGCCGCTTCGGAACCGGCTCGCCAATCGGGAAATAGTTCTCTTTGGTCAATGTACCCTTCCACAATATTTTCATTGATAGTCCTCCATAAAAGTTGCTCATGGATTATCTATTGGTCCACGCAGACCGGAATGAACAAGGGCACGGTTTATACCGTGCCCTTACCTATGGAACAATCAGATTTTCGAGTTCAGCGGCAAACGCATCAAACACAGACTCGTCGTAGGTATAGATGGCTGGATATTCTCCGCTTTTTTCCTTTGATAGTTCAGCGTCCCCCGCATTGTAGTAGGATAAATATGTTGCGCCATCCGCCTTCCAAATCCACCCTACGTTTATGTTATTCATCCCTTCGGTAACGCGAATATACAGAGCATCGGACGGAATCTCGCGGTATGCCGATTCTGTTGGGTGGTGCAGCATCTCCGCGAGTGTCACGGCCTCGTCTCCTTCTATTGTAACAGTGGCTTCGATTCGCTGTATATGGAGAGGTTCACCACCTGCCGCTTCTACCGTTTCACTGTTCCAAATGGCAACACTGGGCGGCACTTCCGGCGGCGGGTCATCCGGCAAATTCACTTCGGTTTCCGGTGGGTCGGTTTCCGGCTCTGGTTGCTGCGCAGGAGCGCAGGAGGACATCAGAAGCGCAAAAACTAGTATCAAAATCAAAACTACGAGAGCTTTCTTTTTCATCATGCACCTCCATGTGTGAAAAAGTGGTTTTGTGGTAAGGCGTAGTTTAATTCTATTATTGCAGAAATTTTACTGCGATGCAAATTGTGCAGCTAAAAAGAATTAAAAAGAGGTGCTCCATATCAAGAAACTCCTGATCTCTCTGCTGCTCGACACGAAAACCTGCAACGGCATCCTCACCGCCGTACTCGCTGTACTTGTCGGGCTCGTGATGATCTTCGGTGTCTTCTCCATCCTCAGTAAGGGCGCGGAAACCAACAAACTGTTGGTGCTGACGACATCCACACTCTCATGATTGGTGCGGTCGGCAGCACCGGAAACTCGACCGGACCGCATCTGCATTTCGAGGTCATTGAGGGCGCACAGCCGGTGAATCCACGAAAATATTTGCCCTAGTCATTTCCTCAACCACAGACGCAATATCGCAAATATGAGCTGCTCATTGAAGATGCACAGTCGCTTTGATTTTGGTATAATATTTTTAAGAATATCCCAATTCAGTATATACACAAAAGCATAACTTGTTTGGGTGCAACTGAAAAGCAACTGATAATAGCGAAATAGTTGGTAGACCCTCTTAGCTGTTGCTGTTAGACTTAAGCCAATAAGAAAAGGAGGCAGACAAAAATGTTATTAACGAGTTTGATGGCGATTCTCGGCATCGATGCGCTGTGTGGATTTTGTTGGGTCTTTTCCCTCATCATCCGTGCGCTTAGGAAATATGTAAAATCAAAAGATGTTCGCGAGGAAAAGGCGGTGATTAGAAAATCGCTCGGGGATACATTAAAAGAGCATCGTACCAAATGCAAAATGACCCAGGAGTTTGTCGCTGAAACTTTGGGTGTGAGCAGGCAGGCCGTATCAAAATGGGAAAACGGAACATCTGACCCAAGTACAAGCAATTTGATTTCTTTGGCAAAATTGTTTGGAATCTCCGCAGAGGAATTGCTCAGGGAAGTTGCGGGATAGTTATTATAAGCATTCATTGTATATTCTATAAAGAAATCACCCTCTTCAAACTGAGCAGGGTGATTTTGCATTGTCAGTGTCATTTTTTTATTGAAACTAAAGGAGATGCCACTGTGTATTTCGTAGAAATCCGTCTCGCCAATTTTGCCGAATCCAACCTCCGCGCCGTCGCCGCGTGAGCGCCAGCGACGATTTCATGTGAACAAAAAAGGATTTCAACAAACAGGATGGGCGGCTGTATTACCACCTCGACCAGTCGTTTCACCCGGACGAAAATGTCACGCCGGAACAGGCACACGCGGCAGTAATTAGATTCGCCAAGTTCTACGACGGCTTCCGAGTACTGGTCACTACCCATGTGGACCGCGGCCATCTGCACTCGCACCTGATTGTCAACAGTGTGCATCCAACGGATGGCCGCAAACTGCGCTCCGAGATGGACGCGCTGGTAAAGCCGCGAAAGTTATCCGATGAGATCTGCCGGACGCATGGCTTCTCGACACGCGAAACTTATGAGCGTTCGGATCTGTCGATTTACAAGGACTGGAATGAAGATTTGCTAAACGATAACTTAAAGTGCGAAATAGAAAAGGTTTTTTGTGAACCATACGCCGATTACAAAGATATAAATCGAACCACTGCAGAACTGATTACAAGCACCGCGCCAATGATGGAAATAATGCCATAAATCTTGACGGAGTCCTTGTCCCCGCGCTCTTTGCGCAGGTAATAAAGACCGGCAACCAGCATGCAGATGCCCACGAGAAAAAACAACCCAAACAGAATCCAACCGTTCATTTTTTGACCCTCCAATTTAATAATAGGGAAGAATTGATGATGACCGCAACCGATCCGATATTGTGGACCAGCGCGCCGAGAACGGGATTGAGAATGCCGGTAATTGCAAGCGCGATGGCGGCGAAATTGAGAAGCATCGATGCCGCGAGGTTGATATTGATGGTTTTCACGGTTTTTTTGGAAAGCTCCAGCAGATGCGGCAGGTTCTTGATGTCGTCTCCCACCAACGCGATATCGGCGGCCTCAATGGCAATATCGCTGCCGATGCCGCCCATCGCAAT
>JAVBVJ010000113.1:0-10796 GCA_031554355.1 Oscillospiraceae bacterium | reverse complement strand
TGCCGGTGCGCCTCGGCGACTACGTGATGCTAACGGTTCGTTTTGCCCTAGCCCCCCGCCCCCAATACCCCCAAATTTCGGCCGCGCGCCACACCGCCGATGCCGAGCGCGAGATCGAGCGAAATCGACCCCGTCGAGATCGCCTCCACGTTCATCGTGGTGTTCTGGCCCAGCTTCATGACCGCGCCCTTGCCAAACTGCTTCTCGATCTGTGCCAGCGCGTTTTCCAGTGCTTTCTGTTTGTCCGACATCTTGTAATCCCCGCATTCAAAGAATATTTGTTCTTTTCCGATTATAGCCTATTTCATATAAAATGTAAAGTTTATTTCTGTGCAAAAACCATGCGCGGCAGACCGAAATCATCGGTCACGGTTCGGACATCGCGGTAGCCGCTTTCGGCAAACAGTTCCGCCACCATTTCGGTCTGGTTGAACCCCGTCTCGAACAGCAGCAAGCCGTCTTTTTTCAGCGCGAACGCATAGTCCCGGATGATCGCGCGGTAAAAATCCAGCCCGTCCGCACCGCCGAGAAACGCCGATTTCGGCTCAAACCGCAGCTCGGCCTCGTTCTCGCGGTACTCGTCCGGCGTGACGTAGGGCGGGTTGGCCGTGATCAGATCCAGCGACGCGGGCGCACACGCTGCGCAGTACGCGCGGACATCGGCCTCGACGGCCGCGATCTCCGGCGCGAGTGCTGCAGTGTTCCGTGTCAGGTAGCGGAACGCCGCCGGCTCGAGCTCGACCGCCGCGACGGCGGCGTCGGGGCGGGCGCGGGCGACGGCGATCGCGATGCAGCCGCTTCCGCTGCACAGATCCAACACCGACGGATGCGCCATGTCTTTCAGTAAGTCGATGGCTTTGAGCGCGACCTGCTCGGTCTCGGGGCGCGGAATCAATACCCCGGGGCCGACCGCGAGCTCAAAATCCAGAAAGGGCCAGCTGCCCGCGATGTATTGCAGCGGTTCCCCGCCCAGCCTGCGCGCCAGCAGCGCGTCGAGCGCCGCGGCCTGTTCGTCGGTCAGCTCGGCGTCCGGAACTGTGTTGTAGGTTCGTCCGGCGGCGCACGCAAACAGCACGTTCGCTTCGTTGGCCGCCGTCAATCCCGACGCTGCCAACTGTTGCCGCAGCGCTTGATAGGCGGCGCGCGCCGGTCTCATGGCTCTTGCGTTGCGGGTTGTTCCGGTTCCGGTGGCGCGGGCTGCGCCTGTTCCGGGGCTTCGGTCGATTCCGCCGCGGCCTCGCCCTCCTTGTACATCGGCGCCGCGCCGGGCTCCACCTCTTTGAACGCCGCGATGGCGACCGCGATCTGTTCGTCGTCGGGCTCGAAGGTGGTCAGGCGCTGCACCCATTTTCCGGGCGCCGCCAGCATGCGGCAGAAAAAGTTGTTGTAGGATCCCGCGAACATGATGATCTCATAGGAGATGCCCATGATGAGCGGCAGCGCCAGAATCTTCAGGCCCGCGCGCACCCAGGTGCTGCCCCACGGAATAAACGCAAAGATGATGATGCTGACAATCAGCACGATGAAGATAAAGCTGGTGCCGCAGCGCGGGTGAAAGCGCGAATTCTTGCGGACATTCGCGACCGTCAGCGGCTCGACATTCTCGTAGGTGTTGATGGTCTTGTGCTCCGCGCCGTGGTACTCGAAGACGCGGTGAATCTCGTTCATGCGGGTGACCGCGAAGAGGTACAGGATAAAGATGCCGATCTTCAGCAGCCCCTCGATCAACGCCTTGACCCACGGCGCCATCTCCACAAAGCGCGCAAGCAGGCCGGTTAAAAACGTCGGCACCACGATGAACAGCAGCACCGCCAGCGCGGCGCCCAGCACCCCGCCGATCACGCCGATGGCCGAGCTCGCCTTGTCGCCGAACTTCTCGGCGATCCAGCGGTCGAACTTGCTGTCGGTCTCCTCCTGGTCGGGGAACGCGATCTCCGCCGAGTGGATGATGTTCTTGTAGCCGTCCGACAGGCTGTTGATGAGCGACACGACCCCGCGTACAAACGGGATTTTCGCCGCTTTGTTCTTTTTGGTCGGTTTGACCTCGGTGTAAATCGTGCCGTCGGGCTGACGGATCGCGACGCAGGTTTTTTCGGGTCCGCGCATCGACAGGCCCTCGATGAGCGCCTGTCCGCCGACCAGAGTTTTTCTTTTTTTCTTTACCATGGTTTCCTTCTTTTCTATAGACTATTGGCGCAACGGCAACTCGATGGTCGCCGTCGTGCCGTGATTGATCTCGCTGGTAAACAACAGCGTGCCGCTGTGTTTTTCGATGATTTCTTTCGCGACCGCAAGGCCGATACCCGACCCGGTCACCGCGTTTCTGGCTTTATAGAACCGCTCCGTGACGTGGTCGATCTCGTCGGGCGGGATGCCGATGCCGCAGTCGATGACCTGAACACGAACGCGGTTGTCCACGTTTTGCGCCAGCACCTGAATCGTCCCTTTCGCGCCAGAATACTTGATCGCGTTGTCGATGAGGTTCGAAAACACCTGCATCAGACGGTTGAAGTCCCCCTGAATGTCAAGTTTATCCGCTTTGTTCTTGTAGCTCAGCTTCAAGCCGAGGCTCTTTGCGCGCCGGTCGTAGATCTCGACCGCCTCCCGCAGGACATCGCCCAGATGGATGGGTTTCAACTCGACGTTCATCGTCCGCCCCGACTGTAAGCGCGAGAAATCGAGCAGATCCTCCACCAGAATGGACAGCCGCTCGGTCTCGTTGAGGATGATGGTCATCCCCTTGTCGAAGGCGTCGCGCCCGATCTTGGGGTTCTGGAGTGTCTCGCCCCACCCGCGGATCGCCGTCAACGGGGTCCGCAGCTCGTGGGAGACGCTCGAGACAAAGTCGTTCTTCAGCTGATCCGACGCCGACAGGCCCGCCGCCATGTCGTTGATGATCTCGCTCAGATCGCCGATCTCGTCGTTGTATTTTTTGTCGATGCGGACATCAAAGTCGCCGCTTGTAATTCTGCGCGCCGTCTTGCCGATCTCGCCGAGCGGCACAACGATGGAGCGCACGAAGTAGATGCCGGTTAGAATTGTGAAGACAATGATCACCAGACAGATCACAATGACCATCTGGGCGTTGCGCTGCAACTGGTCGTCCACCTTTTCGAGCGAGCTGACAAAGCGGATCGCCTCGATGTCGCCCGCCGGTTTGCTGAGCAGCTGCGTCACCGCGATGATGTGTTCGCCGCCGACGGACTCCCCGAACATCGCGCCTCTGCCGTCCCCCGAGCTGACGGCGTTGCTGTAGTCGTCGAGCGGCTCATTCGGATCGACCTCAAATCCGTTGGAGGTCGAGATGACTTTGCCGTTGCTGCCGATTAGCATGACCTCGTAGCGGTCTTTGTCCGCGAAGTTCTCTACGATGTCCCGCAGTGCCATCTCCCGCGCCATCGTCGAGCCGGCCGAGGGCACCGAGCTGACGACGTACCGCGTGTGGTACTCCAATGTCTGCTGCGCCGAGACGTAGTAGGAGCTGCGCGTCGACAGAATGATCGCCGTCGAACCGACCCCGAGCACCACAATCATGAAGACCAGACTGACGGAGATCCATCGTCTGGTGATACCGCCCATTCTGATTTTCCGGCGTTCGGACATGGCTCCTCCATTCGGGTTTGCGCAATGTTATTGCATGTTCCAGCGGTATCCGTAGCCCCAGACCGTGACGATGTGTTTCGGGGCGTTGTTCTCGTCCTCGATTTTGATGCGCAGACGGCAGATGTTGACATCGACGATCTTGACGTCGCCGTAGTAGGATTTCCCCCACACCGCCTTTAAGATGCGGTCGCGGTCGAGCGCGACGCCCGGATTCTCGAAAAACAGCTCCATGATCTGGTACTCCACCTGCGTCAGGTCGAGCGGCGCCCCGTTCTTTTTGATCATGCGGGACCGCTTGTCCCACAGGAACTCCCCGCGTTCCACGACGTCGGCGTCCGCGCCGTCCTGCTTCTCGCCCGAGATGCGGCGGTACATCGCGTCGACGCGGGCGGTCAGCTCGGCGACGCTGAACGGTTTCGTGATGTAGTCGTCCGCGCCGATCGAGAGGCCCTCGATCTTGTCCTTCTCCTGCGTGCGGGCCGACAGAATGATGATGCCTATTTTTTGGTTCTCCCGCCGGATGATGCTGCACAGCTCCAGCCCGTTCATGCCGGGCAGCATGATGTCGAGCAGCGCGATGTCGAACACCTCGCCCTCGCCGGAATAGAGCTCGATGGCGTCCTCCGCGCTGCTTGCGCTCGAGACCTCGTAGCCCGCGTTCATCAGGTTCAACATAATCAATTCGCGAATCGCGTACTCATCCTCGACTACCAGAATTCTTTTCATCGCAACCTCCCGCTTATAATGCGGCCATATTTTGCTGAATGTACATTAAATCTTCCATCGAACAATCGCCTTTGACAAAAAACCGGAACGGCCCGGATTGCATAAACAGCGCGTACCCGTCCTGAATCAGCAGCTCCGCGCTCTCGCCGACACTCAGAACCTGTATCCACAGAACCGTCGTGTTTCTCTCGATGTCGTACACCGATATCTTTTTGCTGTTCGTCTCGTCCCGGACAATATCTACCTGCGACAACCAGCTTTGCGGCAGACACAGCATCATGCCGAAATCGTAATCGTTGTAGCTGGCCTTGACGAACGTCATCTCCTTGTTGCCGACCGAGTACCAGTAGGTGTACAGATTGCTGCTGATGACCTCGGAGGATGGCGGCGTCGCCGACGGAAACAGCGTCGCCTGCGAGCCGAACAGTTTCCGGCTGATCAGTTGCGGCACGGTGCGGCGCGAGAACTCCGAGATCCCGTATCCGTCGTTCATCTCGATCGGACGCAGCCGCCCCTCAGACAGGACGTAGATCTGGGTGGCGTACAGGTGCTCGTCCACCGTCTCGTCGATGAACAGCGCGGGCTGGTCGTCGAGCGTCAGCCCGCCGGTCAGCGCAAGACAGGCCGCCATCTCGGAGGACAGCAGCACCGACCCGGTCGTCGTCGTCTCGCTCGAGAAATCCACATATTTCAGCACAAAGGGCTCGGAACCCGACTGGGTGATGTAGCAGTACTCGTCGATGCCGTCGCCGTTGAGGTCGAAGACCGTCGCCATCACGGTGGCGCTGTCCTCGAACCAGCGCGAGAGCGCGCCGTTCTCGTAGGTGTAGCCGACCGAGACGCTGCGGTAGTTTGCGGCAAGCCACTCGACGAGCAGAAAGACGCGGTTGTTCATCCGCATGATGCGGACGCTGCTGATATCGGTGCCGGATCCGACGATCTGGGCCGAATAGGCCCAGCCCGATGCGCCGTTCTTTTTCATCACCGCGATCTGGGCGAACGGTTCCTCGGACTCGGCGATAAAAAAGACCACCGCCTCCTCGGTCTCGTCGCCGTCCAGATCAATAAACTGGATCGGGGTTCTGTTCCGCCCCGACACCGGGTACTTGTACGACACGCGGTCTGAAAAAAACGCCTCGAACGCCTCTTTTACCGCGATCTGCTCGCCGCTCTGCGCCGGCGCGGTCATCAGATCCTCGATCGGAGTGCGCACGCAAGCCGTCAAAAACAGCACGCAGACGAGCAGTAGTACCGCTGCTTTTTTCAAGCCGACGCCTCCTTCGGGCATAAATCTTTCTGAATTTAAACTATGTATAATATACGTTTTTTTGAGTGAATAGTCAAACCGCAGCGGGCGTCGGTTGACATCTGATTCTCTTTTTGCGAAAATGAGTTAACAGCTTATGGGAGAGAGGTCTTATTGATGGCAAAAAAAGATAAATTCACCAAGACCGAAAACAGCTGGATCATGTACGACTGGGCGAATTCCGTTTACGCAACCATCGTCATGGCCGCTGTCTATCCGATCTATTTTGCCGCCGTCGCCAAGGGTCAGGGCGTCGATGGCAGCATCTGGTGGGGGTACGGAACCTCCATCGCGACGTTCACCGTCGCGATTCTTGCGCCGATTTTGGGCGCGATTGCCGACTATAAAAACATGAAGAAAAAGTTTCTCACTTTCTTCCTGGTCGTCGGCGTGGTCTTTACGACATTCATGGCGATCTTCGGCACCTGGCAGATGATGCTGATCGGCTACATGCTCAGCTACATCGGGTTCGCCGGCTCCTGCCTCTTCTACGACAGCTTCCTGACCGACGTCACGACGCCCGCGCGGATGGACCGCGTCTCGGCCGCCGGGTACGCGATGGGGTATATTGGCGGAAGCACCATTCCGTTTCTCGTATCCATCGCGCTGATCTTCCTGATGCCGGACAACAATCCCCTTGCGATCAAGATCTCCATTATCCTGACCTCGGTCTGGTGGGCGGTGTTCTCGATCCCGATTCTGCGCAACGTCACCCAAAAGCACTCGCTCGGCGATCTGCCGAAAAACTTTCTAAAAACCGCGTTCCAAAATATCGGTCACACGCTGGCCGACATCTTTAAGCGCAAGGGCCTGTTCCTGTTCATATTGGCCTACTTCTTCTACATCGACGGCGTCGGCACCGTCATCCACATGTCCACCTCCTACGGCTCGACCATCGGGCTGGACACCACCGGCATGATTCTGGCGCTGCTGGTCACCCAGCTCGTCGCGGCGCCCTTTGCCATGCTGTTCGCACGCGTCTCCAAAAAGATCGGCTCGATCCGCATGCTGACCGTCGCGGTCGGCGTCTACTTCATCATCTGTATTGTCGGCTTCTACATGGGGTTCTCGCTGGAGGGTCCGCAGGCCGCGGCGCAGGCCGCGTACGGCAAGACGATGGAGACCGTCCACGCCGAACTCGGCACCGAACTGACCGAGCTGACGAACGCCGGGCTCGATGTGCTGAACAAGTCCAGCCGCGTCGAGGAGTTCGCGCAGGTCGTTGACGCATCCGGCCTGACCGCGGACGAAAAAGATCAGGTGATCACGGCAGTCACCAAGAGCTTCAACGCCGACGAGACCTTCGCCAACTACGACTACGCTCTCAAACGCTCCAACATTCTGTTCTGGTGCATGGCGGTGCTGGTCGGCACCTGCCAGGGCGGCATTCAGGCGCTGTCGCGCTCCTTCTTCGGTCGTCTGATCCCACCGGAAAAATCGAACGAGTATTTCGGTTTCTTCGATATTTTTGGCAAATTCGCAGCGGTGTTGGGCCCCTTCCTGTACGCGACCGTGACCTCGATCACCAACAAGCCGTCCCTCGGTATTCTCAGCCTGATGGTATTGTTCTTCATCGGCGGAGCCATACTGATTATTAACCGCAAAACCATCATGTCCGAAGAACGGATCGAAGAAGAAGCATAAAAGTAAAGAGGAACAAGGAAAATGACATTAATTTTAATTTTCGGCCTGATCTACATGGATTACATTTTTATTCGCAACCTGATTCAGTTCGAGGACAAGTTCGGCACCCCGCAGTGGCTGATGCTGGCGGGCGCCATCGTATCGGTCCCGCTGCTCGTCTTTCTCGGAATCCGCGCCTACAAAGAGAACCAGGTGAACAAAGCCAAACGCGAGGAGGAGATGAAAAAGCTGGAGGAGGAAAACAAGAAAAAGAAAAAATCGATCTACGACGTCGACTTTGACCGCGACTCCGACCCCGACTCCCCGAACTTCAACATCGACATACCCGTCTCCGCAGCCGAGTACGACGACCTCACCGAGGTGGACGACATCGAACCGGAAGATCTTTCCGGTGACCCGACGGAATCCCGTATCCCGCGGGGGAAAGCCCGCAGCAAGTTCGACGAATGACGACTAAAAGCCTCCTTTCCGGGTATACTATTTCCCGGAAGGAGGCTTTTCTGATGGATAAATTTGTTAATCGCGGAAACGAGAGCAAACTCAACGAAATACCGCATACTCCGCTGCCGGAAATCAGCCCGCCGGGAACGATTCGAACGCCGCAGGACCGCGACGAGAACTCGGTCGCCGCGGAGGACGTCGAGAAGATGCGGATCTGGAACATGGAACACAAACTGGGCGAATAGCCGTACCAAAAAGACAGCGCAATGCGCTGTCTTTATTTTGCCTTTTCGCTATCATATTGAGCGATCAGCCGCAGCGCCCCGTCCTTTAGCAACTGAATATTCTCTTCCTGAAATACGACATCGCGCCTGGTGTGGATGCGGTCGATGTACGCGCCGAGGATCCGTGATTGCTTCAGCGCGCAGACGCCGACACCGCGGTCGAACATCATCTGATCCGACGGGTAGAAGAAAAAGCCGCTCTCGACGACCACCGCTTTGCCGGACTGCGACCGAATGCTGTCCTCGAGCTGCGCGATAAACCGCGCGTCCTTCTTCAGCTTCTTGGTCAGGCACAGATGAACGCTGCCGCCGTCGGAGACACAGTCGAAATTGATGACGGTCTTGCCCGTCAGCTGCGCCTTGTGCTTTTTGGCGAACGCGCTCGAGCCGACCATGCCCAGTTCCTCGAGGTCGAACAGCACGAACGCGGCGGTCTCCCGCTGCGCGGCGGGCAGCGACAGCGCGATCTCCAGCACCGTGACGACGCCGGAGGAGTTGTCGTTGCGGTTGTTCCTGTTCGCGGGCCCCATGAGCAGCAGAAACAGCGTCGCGGCGATGAGGGCAAGAAATGCGGCGTTCGCCGGCAGAAAGTACCCGAGATTCAGCAGCACGATCAGCGCGGCGGTCGCTGGCAGCAGCAACAGCACGGCGATCAGCAGCTGGAACAACCCGTAGAACAGCATGTTCTTGGGCGTGATGAAATTCGGAAACGGCATCGCGGCACAGGTGTCGTAGTGCGCCGTGAACAGCAGTTTCGCAGCGCGGACATCCCCGATCACGATGTTTCGCGCGCCGCCCTTTTCCTCGACCGACACCGAATATTCGGCCGCCTCCAACGGCGTCCGGATCTCTTCGATGAATCTTGTTTTCTGTTTTTTGTTCTTGCGGATCCCGAATTCTTCCAGAATCCTGCGCGAGAGCTGCTGCATTATTTGTCCTTCTTTTTCAGCTGGGACACCTTGCTTTTGACATCGTCCCAGTACGCTTTCGCCGCCTGCTCGGACTTGTTGTCGCCGAACGCGTAGTATGTCTTGTCCTTGATCGCGTCGGGCAGGTACTGCTGCGGCACATAGCGGTACGGGAATAGGTGCGGGTACTGGTAGGTCCGTCCCCTGCCCAGCTTCTCCGCGCCCGCGTACGCCGTCGATTTGAGATGCTGCGGCACGTCGCCGTAGTCGCCGCCTGCGATGTCCTTCGCCGCCGCTACATAACCCGCGTTGGCGGTGTTGCTTTTGGGCGCGGTCGCGAGCAGCACCACCGCCTCGGACAGCGGCATTATCGCTTCGGGCATCCCCAGCTGCAACGCGGCGTCGCAGCACGCCTTGGTGACGACGATCGCCATCGGGTACGCGAGGCCGATGTCCTCGCACGCCGTGACGAGCATGCGGCGGATCGGCGACAGCAGGTCGCCCGATTCCAGCAGCCGCGCAAGATAATGCAGCGCCGCGTCGGGATCGGAGCCCCGGATGGATTTCTGCAGCGCCGACATCAGGTCGTAGTGCACGTCGTCGGTCTTGTCGTAGCGCCCTGCCGAGCGCGCCGATAGTTGCTGTGCGCCCTCTTCAGTGATCTGCTTTTTGCCGTCGACGACGGGCGCCGCGGCCGCCAGCAGATCGATGATGTTGAGCGAGCGGCGGACATCCCCGCCCGCCAGTTTCGCGATGTAATCCCGCGTCTCGTCCGTCGCCTCGTAGACGACGTCCTCGTCGGTCCCGAGCAGGTCCAGCGCGCGGTCGACGGCGTTGCGGATCTCGCGGTACTCGAGCGGCATAAACTCGAAGACCGTGCAGCGCGACAGCAAAGCGTTGTAGACATAAAAGTAGGGGTTCTCGGTGGTGGCCGCGATCAATGTGATCGAGCCGTCCTCCACCGTCTCCAGCAGCGATTGCTGCTGTTTTTTGTTGAAGTACTGGATCTCGTCCAGATACAGCAAAATCCCCTGCATGCCCGACAAGGTGCCGACGTCGGCGATGATCTTTTTGACATCGGCGATCGACGCGGTCGTTCCGTTGAGCTTGTACAGCTGCATATTGCTGTTCTTCGCGATGATGCCTGCCACCGTCGTCTTGCCGACGCCCGACGGCCCGTAGAAGATCATGTTGGGGATCGTTCCGCCGTCGATCATGTCGCGGAAAACCCGGCCCGGCGCCAATAGATGCCGCTGGCCGAACACCTCGTCCAATGTTGTTGGGCGCAGCAGTTGCGCCAGTGGGGTTCGCTTCATGTTGTACCTCAAAAGCAACGGGAGCTTTCGCTCCCGAGTCGTTACTGGTAGATTGGGAATGCCGCGCACATGGCGCGCACCCCTTTTTCGATCTCGTCCCGCTTGCCGTCGAAATCGGTGATCGCGTCGGCGATAAACCCGGCGATCTGTTTCATCTCGGGTTCCTTGAAGCCGCGCGTGGTCACCGCCGGTGTGCCGATGCGCACCCCGCTCGTGATCGTCGGTTTCTGCGGGTCGCCCGGAATCGCGTTTTTATTGGTGGTGATGTGCACCTCGTCCAACCGCGCCTCCAGCTCTTTGCCGGTCACACCGGACGCGCGCAGATCCAGCAGCATCAGGTGGTTGTCGGTTCCGCCCGACACCAGCGCGACGCCCCGCTCAACCAGCGACGCCGCCAGCGTTGCCGCGTTGGCAACAATCTGTTTCTGGTAGGCTTTGAAATCCGGTTTCAGCGCCTCCTGAAAGCAAACCGCCTTCGCCGCGATGATGTGCATCAGCGGGCCGCCCTGCATGCCCGGGAAGATCGCCTTGTCGATTGCTTTCTGGAGCTCCTCTTTGCAGAGAATCA
>JAVBVJ010000144.1:0-11172 GCA_031554355.1 Oscillospiraceae bacterium | reverse complement strand
ACAATCTTTAACTATTTGACAATATTCGACGGCATCTTATTTTACCCGAACGGCTCCAGCTCCCGCGTCACATTTCGGATGTACCGGCCGCGCGCGATACGGGTGACACACAGAATCAGCCGCACCACGAGGTCACTGCGCAGACAGACATACACCAGCAGCACCGGCAGATGCCAGACAAACCCCGCGAGGTACCCCATCGGCACCGCGATGAGCCAGGAGCAGCCGACGTCGACGGCGAACGCGTACCGCGTGTCGCCCGCGCCGCGCAGGATCCCGATGATACAGGTGATCTCGATCGCCGCGCCCACAATCAGCGCCGCCATGACCCCGATGATCTGGTAGGCCAGTTCCGCGGTCTGGGGCGTGACGTCGTACAGTTGCAGGAACGGGCGGCGCAGCAGCAGCATGATGCCGCACGACACCGCGCCGACGCTGACCGATAATACGAGCATCGTCGTTGCGATCCGTTTGGTGCGGTCGGTATCGCCGCTGCCGACCGATTTTCCGACCATAATCGCCGCGGCGTTCCCGATGCCGAACAGCATCACCGTCGCGAGCTGCTGTATGACGCCCGCGATGCTGTTCGCGGCGACAAAGGTCGCGCCGATGTTGCCGATAATGGCGGTCTGGGTTACGGTTCCGAGGCCCCAGATCAGCTCACTGCCCACGACGGGCAGCGCGTGCCGGATGTAGTCCGGAAACAGCTCCCGCTCGCCCGAAAACACGGTCTTGAGCGTGAAGCCGACCTTTTTCTCGAAGCGGTACATGTAGAGCAGGATCAGCGCAAACTCGCTGATGCGGGCGATGACGGTGCCGATCGCGGCGCCGACGATGCCCAGTGCGGGCGCGCCCAGTTTACCGAAGATAAAGACCCAGTTGAAGAAGATGTTGACAAAAAAGGAGACGAGGTAGACAAAGGTACTGAACCGGACGTTCTCGACCGCGCGCAGCGACATCAGGTAACTGCACGAGATGCCGTAGAACAGATAGCTCAGCGACACGACGCGCAGATAGCGCGCCGCCTCGGCGATGACCGCGGGCTCGTTGGAGAACAGATCCATGATCTGGGTCGGAAACAGGTTGCAGATCAGCGTGAGCACCACCGCCACAACGGCGACAAAGCGCAGCGGAATGCCCATCAGCCGGCGCACGGCGTCGACGTTGCCCTTGCCCCAGTACTGGGCGATCAGCACACCCGCGCCCGACGCCAGCCCGAAGTTGAAAAGCATGAACACAAAAAACGGTTGGTTCGCGAGCGACGCCGCCGACAGCGAGGTGTCGCCCAGCGCGCCGACCATGATGGTGTCCATCAGCTGGACGCCGAATCCGATCATGTTTTGCAGCGCGATGGGCAGCGCAATCGCAATCATGGAGCGGTAAAAATCTTTTTCTTTCACCAAGAGGTTCATTCCGGTTTCTCGCGCGGGGGTTGCCGCATCCTTCTTGAAATACCCCACCAGTATAGCACGAACCACCGGACCTGACAAATACGGCGCAACAAAAAAGCGCCGTGTGGCGCTTTTATCCGTTCTGATCGACAAAGACCCGCTCGTCGGGCGCGGCGTAACCCAGTTTCTCGCGCGCGATGCGCTCGATGTACTCGGCCTCGCCGCCATCCTGCAACAGCCGCTCGAGCTCGTCGTTCTCCATCTGCTGCTCGTAGATCTGCTGCTCAAGCGCCAGCAGCGTCTGTTTTTCCTTGTAGACATCGATCTGCGTACTGACGATGGAGTACGCGAAATACATCAGCACCAGCGCCGCGACGAACCGCAGCAGCTTAGCTCTGAGTGTAGGCTTGGAGGGGTTTCTTTTTTTCTTTTTCGGGCTCCGGGTCTCGGCCATGATTTCCTCGTCGCGCGCGGCGCGCGCGTTGTTTTTCTTTCCTTCTATTATAAAGCATCTGCCGCCGTTTTTGCAAATACCGCAGCGCCGACCGCGCCGCGCCGGAGACGCAGCGCCCCAGCCACACCGCCAGCCGCACGACGGGCCGCGCCGCAAGCGCCAATAGCTTTTTGATGCCGTCCGTGACCGCGCGGACATAGCGCGCCGCGATGCCGTAGTAGACCCACGCGCCGAGCGCAAAGCCCAGCGCCATGTGCCAGCGGGGCTCCTGCGATGTCGTCTTGCCGATCACGAAGCAGAAGGCCGCAAGCCCCGCGACCGCAAAGAACAGCATGTGCAGCAGCGTCGCGGCCACCACACCCCGCGGCGACAACACCGCGAAAAAGACCTGATAACAAAACCAGACGCCGAGCGAGAAGCCCAGCGCCAGTAAAAAATCGAATGCGATGCTGGCGGTGGAGGCGCCGACCGCCGTCATTTCAACAGCCTCGACAGCAGCGAGTCGCTCTTTTTCCGCGCGTTGATATACTGGATCGCGTCGACGGTTCCGTCGACGGTCATGCGGCCCTGCACACGGTCGAAGTTGCCGATGTGCAGCAGCTTGCCCTGAATCACCAGTTCGCCGCAGTCGCAGACCGCGACGATCGTGGTGCTGTCGTAGCTGGAGACCTCGGTGATTCCGGTCACCACGATGTTGGTGCGGTTGTCCATCACGATCGAGTGGTTCGCCGCCTTGGGTTTGTTGATGTCCGGCATCTGCGGTCCCTCCTTTGCCTATCAATAATTGATATTCAAAGCGGGCCCGGATTATACAGTTTTAGTCCTCCAGAATCCGGTACATCTCGCGCGCCGCGTCCTTGCCCGCCTTCTCGTCGATGACCAGCACCTCGGCCTTGACCGTATGGCCGCCCATCGTGATCTCGAGGATGTCCCCGACCTTGACGGTATAGGACGCTTTTACAGGGCGTCCGTTCGCGACAACGCGGCCGGCGTCGCAGACCTCGTTGGAAACGGTTCTCCGCTTGATGATTCTGCTGACCTTTAAGAATTTATCGAGCCGCATGGTTTCTCCCCCCCTTTGTACGAAAAAACCCCGAGGTCAACCTCGGGGCCGTTTTTCATTTTACTCAACAGCCTCTTTCAGGCCCTTGCCGGCTTTGAACACCGGAACGGTGGTCGCCTTAACCTGGATCTTCTGCTTCGTGGCAGGATTGATGCAGGTGCGGGCTGCGCGCTTTTTGGTCGAGAAAGAACCAAAACCGCTGATCTGAATTTTGTCGCCGTCTTTCAACGCGCCGGTGATGCTATCAAAGGTCGCCTCGATGGCCGCCTCGGCCGCTTTTTTCGTCAGGTTTGCGCTTTCGGCAACTTTGCCGACCAGATCTGCTTTTGTCATGATTGTATATCCTCCTATATTTGAATGCAATTATGCATTTCAATCGGTTTTCGCTGCGCGCCACAGTTCGTTCAGCTTGTCCATCGGCGCGGCTTGCAGGTCGCATCCCGCCTGTTCGGCGAGGGCTTCCACTTTTTTGAAGCGGTCTGCGAACTTGTCGCAGGCAAGCTCCAGGGTGCGTTCGGCGTCGAGTTTCGCGAACCGCGCGACGTTGACCGCGGAAAAGATCAGATCGCCGAGTTCCTCCTCGACATTGGTCTTGCTTTCGATCGCGCTTTTCAGCTCCGCGACCTCCGACTCGAGATCCGACAGGGCCTGTCCGATGTCGGTGTAGTCGAATCCGGTGTAGGCGGCGCGCTTTTGTACCTTCTGGCTGCGCATCAGGGCGGGCAGCGCGCGGGGCACGTCGTTGATGGCGTCGGTTCCGGAACGCTGGCTCTTTTCGGCGCGCTTGATATCCTCCCAGTTCGACAGCACACGGTCCGACGTGTCGGCCTGTACGTCGCCGAAGATGTGCGGATGGCGCAGCACCAGTTTCTTGCACAGCCGGTCGGCGATATCGTCGATGTCGGAGCGGCCGGTCTGGCGCTCCATCTCGGCGTGCAGCAGCACCTGCAGCAGCACATCGCCCAGTTCCTCCTCGAGCAGCAGCGGGTCGCCGCGGTCGATGGCATCCAGCGCCTCGTAGGTCTCCTCCAGAAAGTTCTGGCGGATGCTCTCGTGGGTTTGTTCTCGGTCCCACGGACATCCCGTAACGGGATCCCGCAGGATTCGGACGATGGTGACCGCATCCCCGAGGGTATACCGGTCTTTAATATCAAAAGACGCCATTCGTAATTCTACCTTATTAGCTTAATCTTTTCAAGTACTTTTATGACTTTTTTCCCGCCCGGCAGCGTTTCAAAGTCCTCACGCTCCAGCGCCCGCAGGATTCCGAGCATCAAAACGTAGATTATGACCGCGCCGACAATCGCCATAATTGTGGAGTACTTCGAGTAAAACACCCGGTACAGCAGCTCGTAGAGCAGGTAGCCCGCAAGGCCGGTCGTGAATCCCGCGATCAGCGGTTTGATCAAAGTACTCGCCCAGTTCAGCCGGATATTGGCGCTGCGCACCAGAATAATCAGGCTCATAATACAGATAAATCCGTAGCAGCACAGGTTGCTGTACACGACGCCGCGGATGTTAACGGACGGAATGCGCACGAAGATCAGGTCGGTGATCACCTTGATGACCAGCCCCATCAGCGTCAGCTTCATCGGTACGTTGGTGCGGCCGACCGCCTGCAGCATCGCCGTCAGGATGTTCATGAGCGCGAGCAGCATGCCGTAGATGCCGAGGCCCTGCAGCAGATAGCCGCCGAACGCCGCCTCGACTGGACGCCCCGAGTAGACGAACCACCCGATCGGCTCGGCGAGAAACGCGATGCCGAATCCCATCGGGGCCGCCAGCAGCATCGTGATGCGCAGCGATGCGTCGATGTTTTTCTTCACTTTCAGCGCGTTGCGCTCGCCCCACGCCGCGCTGACCAACGGCAGCGCGCTCATGCCAAAAGAGCCGGTGATGGTCGAGATTAAAGTCGCGATCTTGTTGTGGCCTTCAAAGGCGCCGTAGATGAACATCGGCATGTTGTTGAGGGATTCGTCCGCCTTCTCGAGCAGACCGCCGAAGGAGGCGAACACCGCCTCCCGGTTGTTCTCCAGCAGATTGCGCAATGTGCCGATGACGATGTTGTTGTCGATCAGGCCGCCCAGTGCGGCGGCCGCGGCGCTCAGCGAGATCGGGATCGCGATGGTCAGGATCTTTTTAGCAATCTGCCGCTCTTTGTAGGGTTCGGGGCTCGCGAGCACCTGCGCTTTCAGCACCCCGCTGCCGCGCATCCAGCGGCGGACGATCAGATACAGCCACCCGAAGAACGCGGACGCCGAGATGCCGAGCATCGCCCCGGCGGCGGCGAGCGCGACGATGACCGTCTCGGCCTCCTCGGCCCCGTAGGGCTTGCCCATCACGAGACCCGTGCTCGCGTAGATGTTGGTCAGGATCTTCAGTATCAGCATTGAAGCGCCGATCCCGACGCCGACCTTAAACAGCACCTCCACCACCTGAGAGACGGCGGTGGGCGTCATGTTGTGCATGCCCTGATTGTAGCCGCGGTAGACCGACATCAGGCAGCAAAACAGCACGGCCGGCGCACAGGCCCAGATCAGCCAGATCAGGTTGGGCCGCCCGATGCTGGGCATATTCGCGTACAGCGGCGCCAGCGCGGCCAAAAAGACGGTTCCGCCGATGCCGATCATCAGGAACAGTTTTTTCGCGACGCGCTCGGTCCGCAGGACATCCTTGTAGCGGCCCTGAACGCCGAATTCCGACACCAGCTTGGACAGCGCGATCGGAAATCCCGTGACGGTGATCGCGTAGACCGGGCCGAAGAGACGGTTCGCCGCAGCGATATAACCGTTTCCGGTTCCGCCCAGAATATTCAGCAGCTGTACCTGATAGAGCCAGCCCAGCAGCTTGATTACCATGAGCGCGACCGTCAGAATCAGTCCGCCCTGCACAATACCATGTTTTTTATTCGCCAATTCTTACCTCTGTGCCGCGGAACCGCCGTGGCGGTTTCGCCGCCGTTAATCCGTAAACTCGCTGCCGCAGTTGCCGCAGAATTTTAAGGTTCCGACTCTCGCCGCGCCGCACTTCGGGCACACCGCGGCTGCGGGTTCGGCGGCGGCAGGAGCAGCCGCCGCGTCCTCGGCTTTTTTGGCGGCGCGCTCGGCGCGTTCGGTCTCTTTTTGCTCTTTTTCGGCGGCGCGCTCGTTTTCGATTTCGTTGAGGCGCAGATTGAGCTCGTCGATCTTCGCGATCAGCTCCTCTTTGCTGCCCTCGACGCCGGTTCCCTTCTCGGCGGCGTAGACGGCCTCTCCGAGGGACGCGAACGCATCGCGAATGTCACCCTTGACCTTCGCGGTCTCGACCTGACGTTTTCCTTTGTTGACGACATCCTCCGCGGTATCGGCAACCGAGCTCGCGACGGAACGCGCGCCCGCTGCAATTTTGTCCAGAACGTTATCCAGTGCCATAATACCCTCCTGAGTTCGTTGTTTTATTTTATGCCGGTTGCACTACTATTATAGTCTTTGCGGCGGTTCATTACAATAAATTAACAAAATAATACGGTTATTCCGGCAGCACCAGACCGCCGATAAACTCCCGCAGCATCGAGTCGGGCGGGACGTTGGTCTGATCCACCGTCGAAAACAACGCGAATTGCTGCTGCAGCCGCTCGAGCAGGTCGCGGAACTCGCCGCCCTGTTCGGGTTCGCCGCACAGTTTCGTCAGCACCGGCGCAAACAGGCCGGGCTCATACGCGAACGAGGAGTCGAGCAGCCGGTCGGCGTTGCACTTGTAGGGCTTGATCCACTGCTCCTCGCCGTCCATCAGCCGCTGCCACATCTCGAGCGTGCGCTGCACCGAGTGCCCGCGGAACAGATAATCCCGCACCATGCGCCGCGAGATGCGCAGATCGCGCGTCGCAACGACGCGTTTTCCCTGCTCGGTGTACTCGGTGCGCAACCCGATGTATAGCCCGAAGACGCTGTCTTTCGGCACCAGCTGGATCAGTTCGGGATTCAGCGCGTGGATACCCTCGATGATCGCGATGTCGCCCTCGCCGAGCGTCACGCGGCTCATCCTGGTCAGGCGGCTCTGGCTCTTGAAATCGAACTCCGGCACCTCCGCCGAGCCCTTCTCGATCAGGTCGCGGATACAGCGGTTAACCATGTCGACGTCGAGCGCGTGCAGATGCTCCATGTCGATCTTGCCGTCCGCGGTTCTGGGGTAGTCCGCGAGATTCCTAAAGAAGTTGTCGAGCGAGATCACCATCGCCTTGTGCCCGCGGCGGCGCATCTCGACGGCCAGTTTGTGCGACGAGGTCGTCTTGCCGCTCGCGGACGGCCCAGAGGCCATCACGATCGTCGCTTCCTTGTCCTCGACCGCGTCGGCCACGTTGGCGATGCGCGTCGCGAAGATCTCCTCGCACTCGGCGACGAAGCTCCCGCCCTCGCCGATGTCGGTGTTGACGCCTGCGACCTCGAGCAGTCTTTTGGGTTCAAAAATTTTCTGCATAAAAAGTTGGTATATCCTCCTTGCGCGACGTCACCTTCTCGAAATCGTTCAGGTACTCCGTCGCATATTTATCGTTGTGGATGCGCGCGATGCGCTCCGTCGCGGCGCCGACTAGTTTCGTCATCGCGCCCGCGCCGCACGCCAAAATCGAGTGCATCTCGTCCATCATGTACAGGTTGTACAGGCAGGCGGTGCCGGGTTTCGCGTACCCCGTGTTCTCCAGTCCCTCGACCGTTCCCTTCTGCTTGTACATATAATAAGGTTCGTACCCCGCCGCCGCAAACCGCGCTGCAGCGAGATCCACCATACGTCCCGCGTCCGCCGCGCCGTCCCCGCCCTGTTCCGTGAGGCGGGCCGCGCGCTTTAAGGTCAGCGCGTGCAACGTGATGTTCTCGGGATCAAGCGCGAAGATCCAGTCCAGTGTGCGCCGGAAGCCCGCAAGCGTGTCGCCCGGCAGCCCCGCGATCAGGTCGGCGTTGACGACCGGAAAACCGGCGGCGCGCGCCGCGCCGAACGCCCGCTCGATGTCGGCCGCCGTGTGGTTGCGCCCGATGTTTTTTAGTACCGCGTCGTCGCCGGTCTGCGGATTGATCGAGATCCGGTTGACGCCGGCCCGCCGCAGCACCGCGAGTTTTTCGGGATCGATGGTGTCGGGACGCCCCGCCTCGACGCAGAATTCCCCCGTCTCGGGGTTTGGAAACAGCGCTGTGATCCACGCGCACAGCTGCGCCAGCTGCGGCGCGGTCAGCGTCGTGGGGGTTCCGCCCCCGACATACACCGACATCAGCCGCAGCCCGAGCCGAGCCGCCACGTCCGCCGTCGCCGCAAGCTCCCGCACCAGCGCGTCCAGATAGCGGTCCGCCAGCTTGAGGTCGCGGTCGAGCGTCTTGGACACGAACGAGCAGTAGCTGCAACGCGTCGGGCAAAACGGAATCGACACATAAAGCGAGTACGCTCTTTCGGGGTTGGGCGGGTCGATCCACCGGGCGTTCAGCGCCGTCCCGACCGCGAGCGCCGCCTTCTCCGGCGCGACGCGGTACGCGGTCTCCAGCAGTTCCCGCACCGCTGCGGGGCTGTCGCCACGCGCCATGTGCTGCTGCGCAAACTTCGCGGGACGGATGCCCGTGATGATGCCCCAGCGCGGCGGGTTGTCCGTCGTCCCGCACAGCACGTCGAACAGCAGTTGCGCCAGCGCGCGCTCACAGCGATCTTCCGGCGCGTCCGCCGGAAGCCGCAGCTGCCGCAGCGCCCGAAAGTCCCCGAGCCGCGCCGTGCAGCACAGATGCGTGCTGTTCGTTGTGCGCACGCGGCGCAACAGAATCCCCTGCCAATGCCGCGCCTCGGGACGCGTGTTTTCAACAGAAACGTCGCGCGAAAAACCACGCGCAACGTTCTCCAGCTCGTATCGAAAACCGTGTCCGGAAAGATACAAGTTCATTTTAACGTCCGATGAACGGATTATACAGGCGCTCATGCGCGAGCGTTGTCGCTTCCATGTGCCCCGGGTAGACCTTGAGATCGTCGTACGGCAGGTCGCGCAGCTTGACAAGTGTCTGCCGCATCACCTGAAAGTCGCCGCCCGGAAAATCCGTGCGCCCGATGCTCTCGCAGAACAGGGTGTCGCCCGAGAACAGCGCGTCGCCGCACAGATAACAGACGCAGCCCGGTGTGTGGCCCGGCGTCTCGAGCACCGTGAACGTCAGCCCGCCGACCGCGATGGCGTCTCCCTCTTTGACGAGCAGGTCGGGCTCGATCTTGATGCCGCCGCGGTCGGCCGCGTGCACCGCCACCTTCGCGCCGGTCGCCTTCTGTACCGCCTTCAGCGCGCCGACGTGGTCGAAATGCGTGTGGGTCAAAAGAATCCAGCGGCAGGTCAGGCCGTTCTGCTCCATGTACCCCAAAATCTTCTCGGCCTCATCGCCGGGATCGACCACCGACGCGTTGCCCGCGCCGTCGTCGATGATGTAGCAGTTCTCCTCGATCATGCCGGTCGGAATGCACTTGATATTCAACGCTACCACTCCTTTGTGTCCATTATTATCGTCACAGGTCCGTCGTTGATCAGCGCCACCTGCATATCGGCGCCGAACTCACCGCACGCCACCTTGCCCGTCACCGCCTTGCCGAGTTCTGCGACAAATCGCTCGAACGCGGGCCGCGCGACCGCGGGGTCGGCGGCGGCGGTAAAGGAGGGCCGCAGCCCCTTTTTGGTGTCGGCGTACAGCGTAAATTGCGGCACCGCCAATACGTCGTATCGCAGCTCGACCGCCGAGAGATTCATCTTGCCGTTATCGTCCTCGAAGATGCGCAGATTCGCCGTCTTGTAGGCCAGCTTATCCGCGAGCGCGATCTCGTCGCCCTCGCCCGCGCCAAACAGGCAGACCAGTCCCCTGCCGATCTCGCGCGGCGCGTCGCCGTTTACGACGACCGATCCGTTCAACACTCTTTGTATAACTACTTTCATGATTTACACCTAGTTAATTACTATTGGTATACTATCGCAATATTCGTCTAACTGTTATCTACTTATTGTAATGTTTGTCTATATTACTACTAATTGTTAATTATTGGCGCGCTCGATGTACTCGACGTTCTTGACCTTGCGCAGGCGGGTAATCACGGTCGCGAGGTGCTCCTTGCTCGAGATACCGATCGTGACAACCAGGGCGGCGCGGTGGTCGTTCGTCACTTTGGTCGCGAGCGAGAAGATCGGCACATGCATATTCGAGAGCTGGGTCGTGATGTCGGCGATAAGGCCGGTGCGGTCGACGCAGATGATCTCGAGCGTCGATTTGAAGTCCTCGCGCACGTTGGCCGCCCACGAGACGTTGATCCAGCGCAGCGAGTTCTCGTCCAGATAATGCGCCTGCGTGACGTTGATGCAGTCCTTCTTGTGCACCGAGACGCCGTGTCCGCGGGTGATAAAGCCGACGATCTCGTCGCCCGGCAGCGGGTTGCAGCACTTGGCGAACTTGACGAGACAGTTGTCGAGCCCCTCGACGATGATGCCCTCCGGCGCCTTGCGCGGGGTGACGGTCGGAATCTCGAAGACCTCGGCGGGGTCCTGCTGCTTGAAGTAGCGCTGATACTCCTCCTTGATCTTCGGCATTAAGCGGGACATCAGCAGTCCGCCGTACCCGATCGAGGCGTACATCTCGTCCGCCGAGTTGAGCTTCTGGCGCTTGACGATCTCGTTGACGAAGTCGTCGTGCTGGTCGTGCGGCAGGCTGATCAGGTAGCGGCGCAGCTCGCGCTCGAACGCCTGTTTGCCCTCGACGATGTTTTCCTCGCGGCGCTCCTTCTTGAACCACGCGCGGATCTTCGATTTGGCCTCGCCGGTCTGGACGATGCCCAGCCAGTCGCGGCTGGGGCCTTTGTCTTTCGATCCGGTCAGTACCTCAACGATCTCGCCGGTCTTGACGCGGTAGCTGAGCGGCACGATGCGCGCGTTGACCTTGGCGCCCGTCATGCGGTTGCCGACCGCCGAGTGGATCGCGTAGGCGAAGTCGATGACCGTCGATCCGGCGGGCAGGCTGATGACATCGCCCTTCGGGGTGAACACGAAGACCTCCTCGGGGATCAGGTCGCTCTTGATGCTGCGCAGAATGTCGGTGGCGTCCTCCGACTCCTTCTGGCTCTCCAGCAGCTGGCGAACCCACGCGAGGCGCTCCTCCAGCTTATCCTTGCCGCTGATGCCGACCTTGTATTTCCAGTGCGCCGCGATGCCATATTCGGCGGTGTAGTGCATGTCGAACGTGCGGATCTGGATCTCGAACGGGATCGCGTCGCGCCCGATGACGGTGGTGTGC
>JAVBVJ010000025.1:0-7960 GCA_031554355.1 Oscillospiraceae bacterium | reverse complement strand
ATCATCGAACAGGGGTTCAAGAAGGAGGTTTTATGGACAGCAGTTTCAGGACAAACGAAAAAATCAAATCCTCCACCAAGTGGTTCTTTGCGCTGGGGGATATCTTTCAGGGTGGTTTTTTCAACATCGTCAACTTTTTTTACAGCATCTTTCTGACCGACATCATCGGCATCAACCCGATCTGGGCGGCCAACGTGTTCCTGCTGGGCAAGGTCTGGGACGCGATCACCGACCCCGCCATGGGCACGATCTCGGACAACACCCGCTCCCGCCTCGGACGGCGCCGCCCGTATTTTCTGATCGGTGCGCCGCTGGTGCTG
This sequence comes from Oscillospiraceae bacterium, assembly GCA_031554355.1. Taxonomy (GTDB): domain Bacteria; phylum Bacillota; class Clostridia; order Oscillospirales; family Ruminococcaceae; genus JAVBRN01. The sequence goes on along the minus strand of JAVBVJ010000025.1, from coordinate 7,640 downwards.
ATCTCGTTTGTTATGATGTGGTTCCCGCTCTCTTCCGGCACGCCAACCGCTAAATTGATCTTCTTCATCTTCGCCTACATATTGGCCAACACCGCCTCGACAATCGTCTCGGTGCCGTTCCTCGCCATGACCGCGGAACTGTCGACCGACTACGATGAGCGCACCTCGATCACGAATATCCGCATGATTGTGTCGATCGCGTCGACGCTGGTCTGCGCGCTCGTCCCCATGATGATCGTGGGCATGTATCAGGACGTCCGCACCGGCTACATCGTGATGAGCGTCGTGTTCGGCCTGTTCTTCTCGCTGCCGTTGCTGGTCACGTTTTTCACGGTGAAGGAACGCAAACAGTTTGCCGAGACCAAACACGCGACGCTGAAAGAAACGTTCGGGACGCTGCGGCTAAAGGTGTTCCGCCAGTTTATCCTGATGTATCTCTGCATCGTCGTCGCCATCGACACCACCTCGATGATCTTCGCCTACTTCATGACCTACAACTTGGGCCGCGCCGGTGAGTTGAACTTCGTGCTGGGCGCGCTCATCATCGCAGAGGTGGCGCTGGTGCCGGTCGCCACCATCGTGTGCGGCAAATGGGGCAAAAACCGGTCGGTTGTCTTCGGCAATATCGGCTGGATTCTCACTGCGCTGTGCAGTATGCTGGTGCAAAAAAGCAGTCCGTTCATTGTGGTCTATATCGTCGCTGCCGTGATGGGCGCGTTCATCGCGTTCTCTCTTGTCGGGTTCACCAGCCTGTTCGCCGACGTCACCGAGGTCGGCGAGTACCACTTCGGCAAGCGCATGGAGGGCAGTTTCTCGGGTATCCAGCAGTTTATCCGCAAGTGCGCCGCCGCCGTCGCCAACTGGGCTGCGCTCACATTGCTCGGCATCGCCGGTTTCATCAATCCGGTGCGTGAGATGGTGGACGGCGTCACCCAGATCACCCCGCAGCCGCAGACTGCCGCTGTCATCTTCACGATCAAAGCGATTCTCGGATTCTCGGCGGTTTTGCTGCTGGTGCCGTCCACGATCATTGCGATTCGCTGGAAGCTCACGAAAGACAAGCACCGCAAACTGGTTGAGTACCTCGATAAAAAGCGCGCCGGCCTGCCTGTCGAGCCCGCGTTGGAGACCGAGGTTCAGGCGCTCTGCGCAACGCTGATCTAGAAAACAAACGTCAATCAGGCAACCTAAAAGGTCACAAAAGAACGCCGGTTTTCACCGGCGTTTTCGTTTACGCTATTTATCCGTTTCCTGCTGTGCTTCCCGCTCGGCCTCCCGCTGCGCGATGTCGTTCGTGTTCATCGAGTTGCGGTAGACGACGAAGCGGCAGAACAGGTACTCCGTCACCAGATTGATGACCATGGTGCCGATCAGGATGATGTACTCGTTGACGTTGGCTCTGGCCAGCGCGTCGCCCCACCACGTCGACAGCGGTGTGAACAGCGCGTAGTACCCGGCGATCTTCAGCATCGCGACGGGCACGTTGTTGGCCGACTTAAAGGTGAACCGCCGGTTGATCGTGAAGTTCCAGAGCACCGAGAGCACCAGCGCGACCAGGTATTTCGGCCAGTACGGCAGATCTGTGAACAGATCGAGCAGCGCGAACGAGCCCATCTGCACGAGGCCCGCAGAGATCGAGATCAGCGTGAACCTGACGGCCTGCCAGAAGTTTTGTTTCGGGGTCAACTGCGCGGGTTTCGGTTCCTGCTGATTCATATCTTCCTCCGCTATTTCTTTTTCGAATATTATTAAAGTATAACACGCGCGTCAGGGTGCGGTCAAGTAAAGAGCGTTGATCTGATAAAACATGGTATATGAATAACCAAAAAAACCGAAAAAGGACTCGAAACCGTCGTCTTCTGTGATATAATCGCCTTGTAAAGCTCTCGCGAAACGGTTCGCGGCGCTGATTCGATTTTTCTATCATCTTGGCGCCTTTCTGATGCCGCTTCCGGAGGAAAACCATCGGATACGACGGAACATCGAAGGGAGAAGTTATGAAAAAACTGTCTTGCATCTTGCTCTGTGTCCTGATACTGGCGTCCTTGGCCGCATGTAGCGGTGGAGGCGGCGCCAAAAAGCCGGATTTCACCATCCGCGAAATCAACTTTGGCGGCGTGGAGCCCGAAAACATTCTGATCGAAAAATCCTTTACGTTTCTGGTGCTCTGCGACGACAAAACCACGGCGGTGAAGGTGTACGACCGCACCGCGCAGGACACCGACAGCCCCGAGACGCTGCTGACGAGCAGCGACACCGCCATCGATATGGGCGCGGAGGGCACGACCGCTTTTGAGCTCACGTTGACGCTTGCCGCAGCGGGCGACCAGAAAATCGCGGTTGTCCCCGAGGGCGAGGGTGGCGCGGGCGAGCCCTACCCGGTGACGTTGACCGGCAAAACCGCCGAGACACTCACCGCGCCCGGCCTCAACTACACCGTTCCGGAGGCGCTGCAAGGCGTCTACTCCCCGTACCGCAGCGAGATTGGAGACAGCAACTACTTCGCGGCCGGTTACGACTACACGGACACCATCATTCAGGTCGCGGCCAGTAAAATCGGCACCGCCAGTTACAGCGAATACTGGCCCTCGATCGAGCAGTACGTCGACGGTCTGGACGTGCGCGACGTCACCGTCGCCGGGATTCCCGGCAAGTGTTACGCAGGCGACTACGGCAGCCACTACTTCACCGAAATCTACGTCTTCGAGACCGAAACCTGGTCCTACAGCATCCGCTACGACACGGGCGAGGACGTCACGCACCCCCATTACGACGAGTTCGAGGCATTGGTCAACAGCGCGGCGCAGCGCTGACCGGCAACCGAACAGCATAAACAGAGGCTTTTTCAGCCTCTGTTTTTTGTGCGCTTCCGCCGCGCCGCTGTCCGCGCGCAGCTTTCATCTTGTAAATTATTTCTTTTTATAATACCTATTATCGATCCACAATCGGACAGTTCATTTGTAAACATTTTGTGAACCGGCTTGACAAGCCGATTGTGTCGTTGTATACTGTTCACATAAGAACAGTTCGTTCACACACTTTGCTGAAGAGGTTATTATCATGAAAAAAGTCAATGCGTATCGCTGGTTACTGCTGATCACCGGAATCCTTCTCGTCGCGCTCGGCATCTGGTCCATCTTCACCCCGCTTGAAAACTTGGTTAGTATCTCGATTTTTATCGCTCTTTCTGTTATACTGTCCGGTATATCCGAGATCGTTGCTTTCGTGCAGACCGACAGTGAGTACCGCAACGGCTGGCTGCTCGCCGGCGGCATCTTCTCGATCCTGCTCGGTATCCTGACGTTTGCTTTCCGGGGTATCGGCGCGATGGCCGCCATGCTGCCCTTCCTGTTCGCCTTCTGGGTCATCTCCGGCGGCATCATGCGCGTCGCCGGCTCCTTCTCGATGCACTCGATGCAGGTGAAAGGTTGGGGCTGGCTCCTGACATTCGGCATCCTGAGCGTGATCATGGGCGTCCTGCTCGTTTTCAGCCCGGTGCTGTCCGCCGTTCTCATTACGATCGTGCTGTCCGGCGCGTTCATCACGTTCGGTGTCAACAACATCGCGATGTTCGCCTCGCTGACCAGCGTGAAACATAAAGTGGCGTACCTCCGCGACAAGATCAACGAAGACTGACGGGCTTCCCGTCACCCGCGCCGCAGTGGCGTACATCACCGGAACAAAGGAGCTTACACATGGATAACACGCTGATGCTGGAACTACTGCGGGCGCTCTTCCGGGTGCGTCAGGCCAACACCGAGCTGCCTGCGAGCCAACAGCTGGCCGTCAACGAGATCGTGGCGCTCGGCATGCTGACCGACAACCGCAGCGACGCCGAAAACAATGTGTTTGCGGGTGATCTGATGACGCGTCTGTCCCTCTCGAAAGCCGCCGTCTCACAGATGATCAACTCCTTCGAGGCGCGCGGATGGATTGCGCGGGCGTTCAACCCCCACAACCGCCGCAAAATCATTCTGACCTTGACGACGGAAGGCCGTCGGGTGTTCGAGGACGGCCGGGTCGATTTCGAGCAGTTCATGACCTATGTGCTCGACCACTTCGGCCACGATGAGGCACAGCAGCTGATCGACCTGCTCGGAAAGCTCAACGACGCGCTGGCGTACGCTAAAAACAAAATCAACGAATAGTTCCGGCCAAACAAGGAAAAGAGCGCAGCAGCGCTCTTTTTTGTTGCTTTATTTCTCTTTCGCAGCTTTTTTCAGCGCGTCCATGCGTGCGAGGCCCGAGATGCTGCACGATGAACTCCGCGAGGTCGGGGGTGTCGATACGCGCTCGCAAGTACAGTTTTCATAAATGTGCCTCCTCTTTATTTGGTACCCGCATCAGCTCTTGCCTCGCTGCGCGATCGACGCCGCCTGCTTTTTTGGGCGGCAATCCCCGCTGCGGAATCCCCTTTATAGCCTATTATTACTAATTGAATATCATGAATCAACGCGCCGCACCGCGCACCGCACAGGGGCATCTTGCCGTCGCGCGGCGATTGAACTATAATAAACACAGCAAAGGGGGTGGCGGGTTATGCGGATCAAGGAAATCGCGAAAATCATCGGTGTCTCACCGGCGACGGTGTCGAACGCCTTCAACGACCGCAGCAACATCAGCGAAGCGACCAAGGCGCGTGTTTTAGCGCTGTGCCGCGAGCACGGCTACGCGCCGCCCCGCAAACAGGCCGCGCACGAAAAGGAACGGATCAACCTGATCGCCTTCAACTTCAGCGACTTCGACCGCGCGTTTTACTTAAAAATCATCAACGGCGTCAGCGACTGCCTCACCGAGAACAGCTACGACCTCATCGTGTGCACCAACAAGTCCAGCGAGCGTTTCCTGAACAGCGACGCGACCGGCGGCGCGATCGTGCTCGACAGCCGCATGAGCGACGACACCCTGCGCGCGGCCGCGAACCCGCGTTACCCGATTCTGACGATGGACCGCATGCTGGGGCACCCGCATCTGTACTCCCTGCTCACCGACAACTACCCCGTGATGTGCGCGCTGATGCAGCGGATCGTCGACTGCGGGCACACCGACTTCGCTTTTGTCGGCGGGCTGGAGGGCAGCCTAGACCACCAGGAGCGGTACCGCGCGTTTCTCGATACCTTGCAAAAAAACGGGATTCCGTTCTCCTCCGATCACTACTACCACGGCGACTACCGCGAGAAGAGCGGCGCGCGCGCGGCGCGCATCATGCTGCTCAGCGGCGCATTGCCGCGCGTCGTCGTGTGCGCCAACGACAACATGGCGCTCGGCGTGCTGCGCACCTTCCGGAAACAGGGCGTCCGGGTGCCGGAGGACGTCGCGGTCTCGGGCTTCGACAACATCGACTCCGCCGAGATCGCGCAGCTCACGACGGTGGAGATCCCGCGCTACGACAGCGGGTACCTCGCGGCGAAGCTGCTGCTCTCGGTCATCCGCGGCGAACCGGTCTCGGAGGTCACCAAATTGCAGCCGACGATCCGCTGGCGCGAGTCCGTGAAATAGTAAACGTTTACTAATTTATGTAAAATAGTCTGTCTTTTTTGTGTTTTCATCCAATTCGGCCCGCGCCGTCTTGTGGAAAAACCAGAAATAAAACGCCACCGCCCGAAAGAGCTTCTCGATCGCTCGTTCGAGCGGTATTCTTATGCTAAGAGCTTGAAGGAGATTTTATCGATGGATCCTTTTCTGTACACCGTGCGGGACGACGCGGACAACCGGACACTGAACGAGACGCTGTTCCACTGCGCGAACGGCTATCTCGGGGTGCGCGCGTGCTGCGAGGAAGGCGGCGCGCCCGACTCGATGCGCGGCATGTACATCAACGGCTTCTACGACATCATCGACATGAAGCAGGCCGAGCCGCTGTACGGGCTCATCGACAAAAAGCAGGTATTGCTCAATGTCTGCGACGTGCAGGGCATCGAGCTTTATGTGGACGGCGAGCGGTTCGCGACGGACGGCGGAACCGTGCTCGAGAGCACGCGGACGCTGGACCTTGGCGGCGGCCGGTCGACGCGGCGGGTCGTGTGGCGGTCGCCGGGCGGAAAGACCGTTCAGGTCGAGTCGGTCCGCATGGCCAGCCTCAGCAGACCGTCCCTGTTCGCGATGACCTACACCGTCACCGCGCTGGATTTCTCCGGCACGGTTGCGCTGCGCTCCCATCACATCGGCGATGTGCGCAACCACTGTGACCCCGGAGACCCGCGCATGGCGGCGGAGAGCGTCCAGAATCTGGTCGTCCAGTCCGTCGCGGTACACGGCGACCGCTCCGAAATCGTCGCGCGGACGCTGCGCTCGGAGCAGGCGCTGTGCTCGGCGGTGCGCCACAATCTCTCGCGGGGCGCGATGACATTGACCGCCGACAGCAACGCGGTCACCGCCGCGTCCGGCCCGGTAGCGCTGCGGCAGGGCGAACACTTGCGTCTCGAAAAATTCGCGTCGCTCGCGGATTCCGTCCGATGCGGCGACGATTTTACGGCGGCGGCCGTCGCGGCGCTCGCGGCGGCCGACTGGGAGACCCTGTCGGCGGAGCAGCGCGCGGCGCTCGACCGTTTCTGGGCGGGGTGCAGCATCGAGATCGACGGCGACGACCGCCTGACCCAAGCGCTGATCTTCAACCAATACCAGCTGTTCCAGAGCGCCAGCCGCGACGCCTTCGGCAACATGGCCGCCAAGGGGTTGTCGGGCGAGGGGTACGAGGGGCATTATTTCTGGGACAGCGAGATGTTTGTCCAGCCGTTTTTCCTGCTCGCCGACCCCGCGATCTGCCGGTCGCTCATCGAGTACCGCGTACGGACGCTCGACGCGGCCCGCGCCAATGCGCGGTTGCTCGGACACCGCGCAGGCGCGTTGTACCCGTGGCGCACGATCTCGGGCGAGGAGTGCAGCGGGCACTACCCCTCCGGCACCGCGGCGTACCATATCAATGGCGACATCGCCTACGCGATCTTTCGCTATTTCGATGTGACCGGCGACGAGGATTTCCTGCTGTCCCGCTGCGCCGAACTGCTGATAGAGATCGCGCGGCTGTGGCTGGACGTCGGCAACTGGGCGGGCGGCCGGTTCCACATCAACTGCGTCACCGGGCCCGACGAGTACACCTGCCTTGTCAACGACAACTACTACACCAATGCGCTGGCGCAGGACAATCTGCGGCGCACAGCGGCGCTCTGTGAGCGGTTTTGGACCGACGCGCGGTTTGCCGCGTTGCGCGCGCGGCTGGGTTTCGAAAAAGACGAGGTCGCGGCGTTTGGCGCGGCGGCCGACGGCATGACGCTGCTGTACGACGACGCGCTCGGCATCAATCCGCAGGACGACTCCTTTTTACAAAAAGCACCGTGGGATTTTTCTAAAGAGCAAGCCCACCCGCTGCTGCTGCACAACCACCCGCTGCACCTCTACCGCTTTCAGCTGTGCAAGCAGGCCGACACCGTGATGTCCTACTTCCTGCTCGAGGACATCCAGAGCGCCGGGACGATGCGCCGTTCCTTCGACTACTACGAGCCGATCACGACGCACGACTCCTCGCTGTCCCGCTGTATCTTCAGCATCGTGGCCGCGCGGCTCGGCGACATCGAAAAAGCCTACGAGTACTTCGGCGAGAGCGCACTGCTGGATCTTGCGGACACCCACCACAACACGGA
>JAVBVJ010000151.1:0-13243 GCA_031554355.1 Oscillospiraceae bacterium | reverse complement strand
TAGTCGCGTCCCAGCACGACATGGGTTGCGCCCGCCTGTTTCAGCTTGTCGTGGTGCTGTTCGCGGATACCGCCGTCGACCCAGATGTCCAGGTTCTTGGCGCGGCCGCGCAAGTACGCGATCTTCTCGTAGATCGCTTCGTTGAACAGCTCCCCGCAGCCGTCGGGCTCGCTGGACAGCAGCAGCACCGCCGACACCTGATCGAGGTACGGCAGCACCACCTGCGGGTGCGTCTTGAGGCAGAGCGCGAGCCCGCGCGGCAGGCCGAGCGCCCCAGCCTTGCCGAGAAAGACCCCCAGGTAGTCGAGCGCCTCGATGTGCCCGAAGACCATCGAGCAGTTCATGTCCGCAATCTGCTCGAGCCACCAGAGCTGGTCGGTCACCATAAAATGGAAGGAAAACGGCAGATCGGACACCGCGCGCAGCGCGCGGATCGTCTTGATACCGAACGTGATGTTGGGCACAAAGTTGCCGTCCTCGACGTCGATGTGCAGATCCCGGCACCCGGCGGCGCGGGCCGCTTCATCCGCCAGATGCAGTTGGTCGGCCGACGCGATGGAGGGCGATACGATCAGGCCGTTCGCCGTGGTTTTTCCGTGTGGCATCGCTCAGCCCCTCCCTTTTATAGCGGCGAGCTGCTCCGCCAGCAGCGCTTTCGCGTCCTCGGCGGTGTCGCTGTCCGCGACCTTTGCCGCGAACACGGCGAGCGCGCTTTTGGCGCAGCGGCGCACGATGTACTTTGTCCGGCCCACCAGTGACGGCGCGACACTCAGTTCCGAGACGCCGAGCGCCACAAAGAACGGCACGAGCCGCTCCTCGGACGCAACCTCGCCGCAGATGCCCCACGGGATGCCCGCGGCGGCCGCGTTCTCCGAGACCGTCACAATCGAGCGCAGCACCGAGATGTTGCAGCTGTCGTACAGATACTGGACGTGCTCGTTCATGCGGTCGACAGCGGCGGTGTACTGGATGAGGTCGTTGGATCCGATGCTGAAGAACGCGCACTCGCGCGCCAGTTTGTCCGAGAGCAGCACCGCGGCCGGCGTCTCGATCATGATGCCGACTTCGATGTCTTTGTTGTATTCAATATTCTCGCCGTCGAGCTGCGTCATCGCCTCTTTAACCAGCGCCTTGGCGGCGCGCAGCTCCTCGAGCGTGACGATCATCGGGAACATGATCTTGACGTTGCCGAACGCCGAGGCGCGCAGAATGGCGCGCAGCTGGGTCAGGAAGATCTCCGTCCGGTCGAGGCACAGGCGGATCGCGCGGTAGCCGAGAAATGGGTTGTCCTCCACCGGCATCGGCATGTAGCTCAGCTGCTTGTCGCCGCCGATGTCGAGCGTCCGGATAATGACCTCCTTGCCGCGCGCCGCTTCCGCGATCTTTTGGTAGACCGAGAGCTGATACTCCTCGGTCGGATAGTCGGTCTGGCCCATGTACAGAAACTCCGTCCGCAACAGTCCGATGCCGTCGCAGCGGCGCTCGTCAAAGGCGTCGATGCTCTCGCTGTCGCCGGTATTGACGTTGACCGACAGCGCGAACCCGTCGCGCGTGACCGCGCTCTTTGCGGCCTCGCCGGTGTACACCTCTTTCTCGACGCGGTGCTGTTCAACCTTGCCGGCGAACGCCGCGAAGGTCGCCGCGTCCGGGTCGACGACCGCCGTGCCGGCAATCGCGTCGAGCAGCACCGTGCTGCGGCTTTCGATCAGCACTGTTGCGTCCGCCGCGCCGACCAGCGCCGGGATGCCGAGCACCTTCGCGAGGATCGCGACGTGCGACGTGACACCGCCGCGCTCCGTGATAAAACCGCGGATGCGGCTCTTGTCCATCTTTATGGTGTCGACAGGGGTCAGATCCTCCGCGACGATCACGGCGTTTTCGACCGCGCCGATCTCTGCGGCGATGTCGCGTTGGCGGCCGCAGAGGATGTCGACGATCGTCCTGCACACGTTCGCGATGTCGTCGAACCGGGCCTTCAGATAGGGATCATCTACCTTCTCGAACCGCGCGGCCAGCAGATCGACCTCGGCCATAATCGCGGCTTCGGCGTTGATCATTTCGTTTCCGATGCGTGCCAACGCTTTTTTGAAGAACGCCTCGTCGTGCAGAATCGTCCGGTACGCTTTGAAGATCTCGCCCTCCGCCTCGCCGGTTTTTTCGACGCACTCCTCGTAGGCGGCGAGCAGCTGCGCGTCGTATATTTCCTGCGCCGCGCGAAACCGCCCGACCTCATGTTCCGCGTCACGGATGACGCGGCGGGCCGACAGTTCTTTTCTTCCGATCGTGATGGCCGTTCCCTGTGCGAGGCCGGGGGAGGCCGGGATCCCGTGGACAGTCGTCAAATTAATCGCCTTCTATCATTCTTTAAAGTTGCCGATCAGTTCCGCAATCGCGCGGACGGCGTCGTCCTCATCGGGGCCGTCTGCGGCGACTTCGATCTCCATCCCTTTATTAAACCCGCCCAACAGCAGGTCGATGATACTTTTCGCGTCGGACTCCGCTTCGCTCGACGAGATCGTGATCGACGACGCGAAGGTCTGGGCGAGTTCGGTCAGCTGGGCGGCCGGGCGGGCGTGCAGTCCGGCGTCGTTTACAACGGTGAGGGTCACTTTTTTCATGCGGGATACTCCGTTTCCATGGTTCAGATGCTCCCGAACAGCCTGCACACCTCTTCCGGGGTCGCGCATTTCAGCAGGCTTTCGGCTATTTTTTTGTTTTTCAGCGCCGCGATAAAGGAATAGAAACTGAATCCTGCCGAGGTGTTGAGGATCAGCACCGGAAAGACGATCAGGCGGGTTTTCATGAACTCGTTGCGCCCGATGAGCTTGAACGGAATCTCGTTTTTCGCGAGCACAACCGCGATGCACGCCTTTTGGGAGTTTTCGGGCGCGGCGTGGGGCAGCGCGATCGGGACGGTGGTGTCGAGCGCCGAGCCGAACATCTTTTCGTTCGCGATGAGCGCCTCGACGTAGCCCTCCTTGACGTAACCCTTTTCGAACAGGATCCCGCCGATCTTGCGCAGTAGCTGCTCCGGCTCCGCCGCATCCTCCCCGATAAAGATCAGTTCGGGAAACAGCATGTCGGACAGGGTGTACAGCTCCGAGCTGGCGCTGTCCTCGCTGTCTAAAAAGGCCTTGATGTTCTTGATGTCCCGCTGGCTTAAAATGGGCGAGATGACGAGGCAGGGCGCCGTCGTCGCCTCCATGTTGACCGTCGAGATAATCAAATCGATGTTGTCGGGCGGGTTTTGGATAAACTCGTTGTAGGTGCAGCTCTGCACCAGTTTCAGCTGGGACGAGAACTGGTTGGTCAGCTGCCAGTACAGCAGCGTCGACGCGCTCAACGCGTTGATCGAGACCAGAACGGCACGCTTCCGCCGGTTTTTCGTGTTGGTGATGCGCTCCAGCTCCGCGGCGATATACATCGCCACGAACGCGCCCTCCGACTCAGGCACCCGGACGCCCAGCCGGTCGCTGACCAGATCACAGAACTGCAGCCCCAGCCCGTATTCCAGCGGATACTGCTTGACAAAACTCGCGACGTCGAGATTGGCGAATGAGAAGCCGCTCTTCAGCTTCCGCACCGTCTGCAAGATGTGGTTCGTCATGCGCTCGATGAACTTGACATCGCGCGACAGCGGAATGCACAGCACCTTTTCGGCGGTGTTGGCGATGTCGGTCGCGATCTCCATTGCGATCACCGAGTAGTCGGCGTTGTCGGGGCTGTCGCCGGCCTGCGCCGCGACAAACCGCTCGGCGAACGCGTCCGGCTCCACGGACGGCAGCCTGAGCCCCAGATCGGCGGCGACGGCGGAAAACGCCCCAGCCGCGATGCGGTACAGCCCGGCGGCGTGATCCCCCCGCTTTTCGTCGAGCAGCGTGACATTAAATCCGCGCTCGCAGCGCGTCAGCGCGACCGCAAGATATAGTGAAAGATTCAGCAGGTCCTGATTTCTCAGGCTGACATCTGTTTTTTTCAAAATCGTGTTCAGGCAGGCTTTCGCCGCCTCGATGGCCGGTTTCGGCAGCAGCGCCGTCAACGTGCTGGTCTGCACCTCCGGCGCGTACAAAAAGGCCTCCTCGACCTCGTCCTGATAGAACTCGTAATAGTAGCTTGCGGCGGCCGCGCGCAGATCGGCCTCGCTGTAAAAGAGCGAGTAGCCTGCGCGGGAACGGCCGACCAGTTTCAGGTTGTGGCTGTTGAACCACTCCATCGCGTTCTGCACATCGCTCGAGATGGTCGGGCGGGAATAGTTGAGGCGCTCGCTCCATTCGTCCAGCGTCGGAATGGGCTCGGAAAACATACAGTCGTACAGGATCTCACCCAGCCTGCCGCGCGCGGAGGAGGATGCCTCCCGTTCGGCCTCGTCGAGGCGGTCGATCACATACAGCCGCGCCTGCTCGCCGCAGACCGGATGATACAGCCCCGGCTTGCAGGAGATCTCGACGCCGAAGCTCGCGCAGTAGTCGGAGATCCGCTTGAGGTCGGCGCTTAACCGCGCTTCGTCCGCGCCGGCGCCCGACCCCAGGAATTGATCCGGGAACAACAAGGGGCGAGAGGATGTCAGTATCTCCTTGGCAATCTTGCGTTGCCTCGAATTGAGTGTCATCCTCTCACCTCTTTTCAAACGTCAGGTATTATTTGCTTTCGGTTTCCGCGGGCTCCACGTAACCGGCCGCTTTGTGCCAGGCTTTTTTGTGGGTTTTGAAGTGCCACACTGCGAACGCGTAAACGGCGACCAGCACGATGATCAGCCACCAGTAGTTCATGGCGTTGTAGATCACGTAGTGGATCCAGCTGATACCCTCGCTGCCTGCGCCGATGCCGGCGACGCCAGCGGGCATCTCGAATCCGGCCGAGACCGCAACCTGTGTGAAGAGCGGCGTGATGGCGGTGATGATCAGGTTGCCGATCGTGAGGTAGATGGTGCCGATGATGACATTCTTGAAGATGTTGCCCTTGGTGACCGCCGTGATCATCGAGATGAACCACGGGAATCCCAGCAGGTCGGCGATCCACAGGAACTTGTTATAGGGCAGGATGAGCATCAGGCCGATGGCGATCGGGATGAGCAGCAGCGAGGTCACGAGGGTCGCTGTCTCACCGACGCACAGCGCGGTATCCATGCCGAGGAAGATTTCACGTTTGCTGCCTTTTTTCGCAAATCTGTCGCGAATGGCGTGCGAGAGCGGGACAAGGCCCTGCATCAGGACGCGCGGCATCATCGGGAAAACGTGCATAACGGTGGCGACGACGATACCGTCGGTCAGGATGACGACCCAGCTCGCAAAGTCCCCCAGCGCGTTGATGTGGGCGATAAAGCCGATCGCGATACCGATGATAAAGCCGAGAACCGCCGGTTCGCCCAAGAAACCGAAACGCTTCTTGATGGTCTCCGGATTCAATTTTACCTTGTCTGCACCGAGTTTGTCGAGCAGTTTATTGATAATAATGGCGAACGGGATGTATTCGACCGAGCTGATGGTGGTAAACGAGATGCCCTCATACCCGTAATACTGTTGTGCCGCGGGCTGGGACCAGTCCGCCAGCAGCAGCGTGAAGAGCTCGAGAATGACGGCTGCAACGAATCCGAGCCATACTTTTCCGGTCAGCGCCGCGGCCATTCCGCCGACAAACGCGAAGTGCCAGTAGTTCCAGACGTCGATGTTCAGGGTGTCCGTCAGTTTCAGTGCCAGTAGTATGACGTTGACCAATAGCGCTACCGGGATGATCAGCAAGCCGACCTGCGCGCCGTAGGCGATCGCCGCCGCGGCACTCCAGCCCACATCCAGATAGATCAGCCGGCTCGAGCTCTCAACCTGCATGAGCTCGACACTGGGGCCGATCTGCGCCATGAAGAAGTCGACGACCATGCCGATCGCCGTGAGCGCGATACCGATATACAGCGCCGATTTCAGCGCCTCCTTCACCTTGACGCCGAATATCAGCGCGAAGATGAAGATAAAGATGGGCAGTACCACTTTTGATCCGAGTGTACCAAAAGCGTCGTTCAACATAGTACCAAAGTTCAGCAGACCTTGCATGTGACCCTCCTATATTATTTGTTGAATATCTCGATAATTTTATCGATGACTTTTTCCTCACCGATCCCGGTGAGCAGGGGGACCGCGCTGACGACCGGAACACCGAAATCTCCGTCCAGCGCACAGGTAGCTGCGATAACGTCCACGCCTCTTAAATTGGCGTTGACCGAGAAAACATCGCACTGCGTGATATTTGCCGTGATACCTTGTTCTTTCAGCTTGCTTTCCAGTTCCATTACCGCTGCCGTTGAGGTTGCAATTCCACTGCCGCATACAACTAGAATTGTTTTCATGAAGACACCTTTTCTTTCATAGAAAGACTTTACGGTTTGATTAAAAACTTGACCCCTTCGCCGTTCATGTGGGCCGTGAGCGCTTTTTCCGTCTCATCGAGACTGTAGACGCCGCTGACGTAGTCCGTTGCCTTGATCATTCCGCGGGACAGCAGTTTGAACGCGATCTCGGTTTCGAGCGCTGAGGCGCTGTAGGAACCTTTCAGAATGATCTCATCGTAGTGCAGCCGGACGGTGTCGACCGTGATGGTGGTACCCTTGGCACAGCCGCCGTACTCGACGACGGTACCGCCCTTGCGCACCAGCGCGATCGCCAGTTCCCAGGTCGCGGGCAGACCGACCGCCTCGATGACTTTGTCGGGGCCGCGGCCGTCGTTCGCCACCGCATGAACGGCTTTCACGACATCCTCGACCTTGTCGGGATTGATGATGACGTCGGCGCCCAGCTCCTTCGCCTTGTCGAGACGCTGTTGATCCTTCTCGACGACGATGACATACGCGCCGCGCATCTTGGCGAGTTGGGTCTTGAGCAGACCCATCGGGCCCGCGCCGATGATCGCCACCGTGTCGCCGATCGCGATGTCGGCCATGTTGACGCCGTGCAGCGCGACGGAAAGCGGTTCGACCATCGCTGCGCTCTCGAACGGAACGTCGTCCGGGAAGACCATCAGATTCTGCTTGACGATGGGTGCGTGCACGTTGATGTACTCGGCGAACCCGCCGCCCATCTGCACAAACTCGTCGAAGTCCTCCTCCATACCTTCACAGAGGTTATCCTGTCCGCGCATACAGTAGAAACAGTACTGGCATCCGGCGCCGTTCGAGGTCACGACGCGTTTGCCGATCAGCGCTTTGTCCATCCCCTCGCCCACCGCGGTGACGATGCCGGCGAACTCGTGACCCATCGGGAACGGCGGGGTCAGGAACGGGTAGCCGCGCTTGAAGATCTTGACGTCGGTTCCACAGGTCAGCGCCGCCTCGATCTTCACCTGGATTTCGCCGGGTCTCGGATCGCCGATCTCGAAGACCTCCACTTTCATATCGAGCGGACCGTAACAGACCGCCATTTTGTTTTTCATCTGTCTCCTCCTACACCGGTTTGACAACCGTGTCATCGCCGTTGGGATCGGTCAGCGGGTCACAGGCGCGCAGCGCGATTCTTCCAGCCTCCGGTACCGGCACGACGTTGCCCAGCATCTTGGTCAAGTAGAAGACCGCCGCTGCCTGTTCGACCGCGCAGGCGGCGTCAAAGGCGTGCCACAGCGTCGCGCCGTACGCGATCGGGCCGTGGTTTTGCAGGAGACAGACGGTGTTGTCGGTTCCGAATCCGCGGATCGAACTCTCCGCGAGCTCAACGGTGCCGGGAACCTCGAACGGTACAACGCGCACGTTCGAGGAACAGAACACGCTGATCTCGTGGTTGATAAGCGGGATCTCCAGATTGGCGACGGCGCACGCCATCGCGTAGATGGAATGGCAGTGGACAACGCCGCCCGCCCGCGGGAACGTTTTGTAAATCAGGGTGTGCATGGGCCATTCGCTCGAGGCGGCGTATCTGCCGTCGATCACGTTGCCGTCGAGGTCGATGACCGTGATGTCCTCCGGGGTCATGCGGTCGTAGGGCAGCGAGCTCGGTTTGATCGCGACATAGTTCGTCTTTTTGTCGCGCGCGCTCAGGTTTCCGCCCGTGTGCATGGTCAGCCCGTACTTCAGCATCTGCTGTCCGTAAAAAACAAGATCTTTTCTCAGTTCTTCCAGTATCATGATTCCACTTTCAGAGCACCCGTCACCAGCTGTACGATCGTTTCCTCGTTTTTGCAGGTTCGGAGTTGCTCCAACAACTCCTTATCTTTAAACATGCGCATTAAATTTCTGAGCCATTCTGTCTGTTCTTCAATGTTTTTCAAGGCCAGCAGAAAGATCATTTCCACATCCAGCCGGTTGGTGGGTGTCCCCATTTCCTTGAAACTTACCGGCGTCTCCAGTACGCCAATCGCCATCGAGGTATTCACGCAATTGGCCGGCGCCGCGTGCGGGATTGCTACAGGGATCACCGTAGGCAGACCTGTGGGGTAGCTCTCCTCGCGCTTGAGCACATCGTCAATGTAGCCCTCCTGTACCGTGCCCAGATGGACGAGTGTCTCGCCGAGTTTGGTGATCGCCTCGGCCGCGTTGTTCGCCGAGAGATTTACAATCACCGAGGATGTTCCTAAGGTCAGCTTGGGCACATTCAAAATAGACATCACTCCCTTTATGCGAATTACTACCTTTTAATGTACTACGGAACCGCGGACGCTTCAATAAAGCCCGTAGGCGCCGGCGCTGAAACCGCGCGCAATACTCTTTACTATTCACAGATTCTAATAATAATACGGGATCTGTATTGTGGAATATGCACAATAATTTTGCTGATGTGAACAATTCGCACCGGAAAATTTCATCACATTAAAGCGATGTTTGTGAAAAGACAAACAACCCGCAGCCCAACGGCTGCGGGTTGTTTCGCGTGTTATCGGTCGTAGATCGTTTTAATCTCCAAGAATTCCTCGTATCCCTCGACACCGCCCTCGCGCCCGATGCCGGACTGCTTGTAACCGCCGAACGGCGAGTTGGGCTCCCACTGGCCGCTGTTGACGTAGATGCTGCCGGTGCGGATGCGGCGCGCAACCGCGTTCGCCTCGACCTCGGGACCGAACACCGCGCCGCCGAGCCCGTAGATCGAGTCGTTGGCGATATCGACCGCCTCGTCGAGCGTGTCGTACGGAATCACGACGAGAACCGGCCCGAAAATCTCCTCCTGCGCGATGCGCATGTCGTTCCGCACATCGCTGAAGACGGTCGGCGCGACGTAGTAGCTGCCGTCGTCGGCGGGCAGACCGCCGGTCACGAGGCGCGCGCCCTCGGCGATGCCGATTCCGATGTACTCCTTGACGCGCTCATACTGTTTGATCGAGGAGAGCGGGCCCAGATCCACGTCGGGATCGCTCAGATCCCCGACCTTGTAGGCGGCGATCGTGCTTTTGATGATCTCCTCGGCGCGGGCAAGGCCGCTCCGCGGCACAATCAGCCGCGTCGTCGCGTTGCAGGTCTGGCCGCCATTGAGGATGCAGGTGTCGAGCGTCGCCTGAATGCCGAGCGCCCAGTCGCCGCCCTCGATCAGCACCGCCGCAGATTTGCCGCCCAGCTCCAGCGCCAGTTTCTTGATGTTGGAGAGCGCAAGGCGTCCCACCTCGCGCCCGGCCGCCGTCGAACCCGTGAACGAGAGCATGTCGACGTCGGGATGACGCGCCAGCGCGTCGCCGACCTCGCCGCCGCGCCCGGTGACGAGATTAAAGACGCCGCCGGGGAACCCCGCCCTGTCGATCTCCTCGGCCAGAATGTAGGCGGTCAGCGGCGTGAATTGACTGGGTTTCAGCACCACGCAGTTGCCGGCGAGCAGCGCCGGAATCGCTTTCTTCTCGATCTGTTCCAGCGGGAAGTTCCAGGGCGTCAGCCCCGCCACCACGCCGACCGGCTCGCGTCGCACGATCGAGGTCTCGCGGCGCTTCTCGTACGGGAAGTTCGCGGCGACGTCGATGAAATGCGCGATCTCCAGCATAAAGGGATCGGTGTGCATCCCCGCGGCGATCTTGACCGGGCAACCCAGCTCCATCGAGATGGTGCGGACCAGTTTATCGCGGCCGTCTTTCAGCCCGTCCAGCACTTTCTGCACCAAAGCGACGCGCTCCGCCACCGGAACGAACTGCCACGTCGCGAAGGCACGCTTCGCCGCCGCAACGGCGCGGTCGACGTCGGTCACGTTGCTGCGCGGCACCCGCGCGATGATCTCCCGGGTGTTGGGATTCTCGACCTCGAGAAAATCGTTCGACGCGGAGTCCACCCACTGGCCGTCGATATACAGCTTGTATGTTTCCATCCTGAACTTCCTTTCTTTTGTGACTTGTTTTTAAAGTACTATAGGAATGCCTCCGATTCAATAAAGGCAAAAACCGCGCTGCGCCGCGCCGTCGTTTTTCGCTTTACCAATTCGGTATTATCCCCAAAAGAACCCCCTGCTCTTTGTGCGATCGGCCCGAACCGGCGCGCATTCCCCGCAGAGGACCGCAAAAAAACACTACGCAGGAATCGCAATATTTGTCATAATTGCAAAATATAGTTGCACACTCTTGCAAATGATTGCATTTCGTCAAAATTGCTGTTACAATTAATCTATCCTCTTTTCGGAGCGACGGCGAAAGGCGGCGGAGGCGTGACACCGAGGCAACAGGCGATTTTATCCTACATTCTCGAGCAGGGCAGCGGACAGATCCGCGATCTCTCGGGGCTTTTCGGCGTCTCGGAGGCCACGGTTCGCCGCGATCTCGACGCGTTGGCGGACAACCGCCACATCGAGCGCATCCACGGCGGCGGCATGCGCATCAACAGCACGACGTTCGAGCGGCAGCAGGACGAAAAGATGAAGCTGATGCTGGCCGAGAAACAGCGGATCGCGCACAGGGCCGCCTCCCTCGTCCAAAGCGGCGACAGCCTGTTTCTGGATACGGGAACCACCACCTACTTCGTCGCATTGGCTTTGGCGCAGCTCACGGATCTCACGATCGTCACCAACAACCTCGACATCGCCTACTGCGTGCGGTTTCACTCCTCCACGTCGCTGATCGTGACCGGCGGTCTGCGCCGCGACAATTACGCCGCGCTGATCGGGCACACCGCCGAAAAGGCGCTCGACGACTACTATGTGGATCATGTCTTTTTCGCGTGCGACGCGATCGACGCGGTGGACGGCGTCTCGAACTCCAACCATCAGGAGGTCGGCATCAAGCAGCGCATCATCCGCTGCGGCAAACAGGTCATCCTGATCACCGACCACACGAAGTTCAGCTGCAAGGCGCTGGCGAAAATCTGCCCGCTGTCCGACATCGACATCATCATCACCGACGACGGGCTGGAGCCCGCCATCGCCAAAAAGATCCAGCGAAAAGTTGATCAATTATATATTGTATAATTTTAATAAAGCGAGGGAGAAACATGAGTTGGCTCAAAGAAGTTCTGGGTACCGAAAAAGCAATTGTCGCGATGTGCCATTTGCAGGCAATGCCGGGGGATCCCGGGTATGACCGGGAGGCCGGAATGGCGCCGGTCGTCCAAAAGGCGAAGGAAGATCTGTTGGCGCTGCAGCGCGGCGGTGTCGACGCCGTCATGTTCAGCAACGAGTTTTCGCTGCCCTACCTCACGACGGTGCGCACCGAGACCGTCGCCGCCATGGCGCGCATCATCGGCGAATTGATGCCGCTGATCGAGGTACCGTTCGGCGTCAACTGCCTGTGGGATCCCGTCGCCTCGCTCGATCTCGCCGCCGCGACCGGCGCGCGCTGTATCCGCGAGATCTTTACCGGCGTCTACGCCAGCGATTTCGGGCTCTGGAACCCGAACTGCGGCGACATCATCCGCCACCAGCACGCGATCGGCGCCGAGAACGTCAAACTGCTGTTCAACATCGTGCCGGAGGCCGCCCAGTACCTCGGCACGCGCGACATCGAATCCATCACCAAGACCACGGTCTTTAATTGCAAGCCCGACGCCCTGTGCGTCTCGGGCGCGACCGCCGGCACCGCCACCAACCCCGAGATCCTGAAGCGCGCAAAGTCCGCCGCCGGCGACGTCCCGGTCTTCGCGAACACCGGATGCCGCAACGACACGATCGCCGGGCTGCTCCAGATCGCGGACGGCGCGGTCGTCGGCACGACGTTCAAGTACGGCGGCGTCTTCGCCAATCAGGTCGACGAGACGCGCGTCAAGTCCTTCATGGACATCGTCAAGGCATCGCGCTGACACGGGAGGACACCGCTGTGATTTCAAGGAGGCTGCCATGAAAGAAAGTTTGCTGCAACGGTGCCGGCTTCTGGTCGAGAATAGAGAGATCATCCGGTCCGAATTCCGCTGGGA
Organism: Oscillospiraceae bacterium; assembly: GCA_031554355.1. Classification (GTDB taxonomy): domain Bacteria; phylum Bacillota; class Clostridia; order Oscillospirales; family Ruminococcaceae; genus JAVBRN01. The sequence goes on along the minus strand of JAVBVJ010000151.1, from coordinate 960 downwards.
GAGCGCGTTCCTCAACGTGCTCTGCGCCGCGCTGTGCGTGACGAAGGACGTCACCGCCGACGCCGACGCGCTGCGCAGCTGCAACAACATCCTCAAGGCGCACACCGGCGCGCTGTCCCATTTCCGCGGCACCGCGAAGATGGCGCTTGTCACACTGATGTCCTTTGCGCCCGACCCGAACGAGAAGATCGAGCGGATTCTGGATATCTACACCAAGCTCAAAGAGCTGTTCTGGGCCTCCGAATACCTGACGATCACCGCGTCCGCGATCAGCGACATGGCGGCGCCGGAACAGATCGATTCGATCGTGCAGCACACCCGGGCGATCTACGACCGCATGAAGGCGAACCACCCGTTCCTGACCTCCGGCGACAACAGCGTGTTCGCCGCGCTGCTGGCGCTGTCCGGACTCGACGACCGCCACATTGAGGACGAGATGGAGCGCTGCTATAACCTCCTGAAACCGAAGTTCCCGCTCGAGGGCAACGCGGTTCAGGCGCTCAGTCAGGTGCTGGCGCTGGGCACGGAATCCGCCGAGCTGAAATGCCAAAAAGCGCTCGACCTCTACGATCATCTGAAAGCGAACGGCCGAAAATACGGCCGCAGCTTCGAGCTCGCCACGCTCGGTGCGCTGGTGCTGTCCGGCGTCGGGATCGAGGCGCTGGCGCAGGACATGATGGACGCCGACGACTTCCTCAAAGACCAAAAGGGCTTCGGCGCGTTCGGGATCGGCAGCCACCAGCGGCTGATGTACGCCGGGATCCTGACGATGTGCGACTGTATGCCCGCCGCACAGACCCTGCAGAGCGCCGCGATCAACGGGGTCATCTCGCTCGTTATCGCGCAGCAGGTCGCCATCTGCTCCGCCTCCGCCGCCGCTGCGGCAGGCGCCGCCGCGTCCTCCTCCTGATTTCCGGCAGCACAAAAATCCACGCGCGCGCAAACCACAGTTTGCGCGCG
>JAVBVJ010000138.1:0-4200 GCA_031554355.1 Oscillospiraceae bacterium | reverse complement strand
TAAAGGACGCGGGGCGCCGGCGTTTCGACAATCCGACGCGGGTGCGCTTGATCGCGTTGGCGACGGCGCGCACGGCCTCGTCCTGACCGATGATGCGCTTGAGCATCGCGGACTCGAGCCCCTCGACTTTTTTGTACTCGTCGCGCTGAATCTTGCTGGCGGGAATCCCCGTCCACAGCTCGATGACCTTCCCGATGTCCTCGGTCTCGACGGTGGTGTTCTCGACGGTGTCGCGCAGGTCGTCCATGCGCTGCTCGCGCTTGATGCGCTCGCTCTTGATCTCGGCGAGGCGCTCGTAGTCGACCTTGTCGGCCTCCTCGGTCTTGGCCTCCTCCTGATTCAGCACGTCGACCTGTTTCTGCAGCTCCTCGTACTCGGTCAGTTCGGGGCTGCGCAGCGCGCGGCAGGCCGCGGCCTCGTCGAGCAGGTCGATCGCCTTGTCGGGCAGGAAGCGGTCGGAGATGTAGCGCTCGGACAGGACGACGATCATCTCGACGTCCTCGTCGCGGATTTTGACATGGTGGTAGTTCTCGTAGTAGCTCTTGATCCCTTTCAGGATTGCGACGGTGTCGTCGATCGACGGCTCCTCGATCTTGACGGGCTGGAACCGGCGTTCCAGCGCCTGATCTTTCTCGATGTATTTGCGGTACTCGGAGAACGTGGTCGCGCCGATGACCTGAATCTCCCCGCGCGAAAGGGCGGGTTTCAGGATATTCGCCGCGTTCATGGCGCCGTCGGCCTCGCCCGCGCCCGTGAGGTTGTGCACCTCGTCGATGAACAGAATCACATTGCCGGCCGCTTTGACCTCGCTGACGAGCCCTTTGACGCGGCTCTCGAACTGGCCGCGGAACTGGGTACCCGCCACCAATGCCATCAGGTCGAGCAGGTAGACCTCTTTGTCGAGCATCTTCGCGGGCACGTCGCCCGACACGATGCGCAGCGCAATGCCCTCCGCGATGGCCGTCTTGCCGACACCGGCCTCGCCGATCAGGCAGGGGTTGTTTTTCTGGCGGCGCGACAGTATCTGGATCGTGCGGTAGATCTCCTTGTCGCGCCCGATGATCTTGTCGATCTTGCCCTCCCGCGCCTTGCGAGTCAGGTTGTCGCAGTAGTTGTCGAGAAACTTGCGCTCCGGCTCCTCTTTCTTGCCGTTTTTCTCGCGCCGCTTGCGCGGCGCTTCTCCGTCGGCGCCGTTCTGCCCCGTGGTGAAGTTCTCGAAGATGTTCGGGAACGCCGGGGTGCCGCCCGGCTCAAAGCCCGGCGCGTCGTCGTCGTTCTGGCCCGGCATCATAAACTGTTCCGAAAAGGCTTCCAGCTCCTCGTCGGTGATGCCGAACCGTTTCATCATATCGTCAACGGGCTTGATGCCGATCTCTTTGGCGCAGACCAGACACAACCCCTCGTTGATGGTTTCTTCGCCCTCCATGCGCGTCATAAAGACAACCGCAGGGCGTTTTTTGCATCGGGAACAAAGCATTGATTTCATCCTTTATTTTATGTATTTCCGCAATTCCTCTAAATTGTTCCCGAATGCCCTCCGGGTATTCCGTCTATATGAAATTCAGGAGATTGAACCGGTAGATCGGTTTAAAAACGTAGGTGCTGTCGATGACGGCGGTGTTGAGAACGCTGTTCACGTTGCCCGAGGCGTCGATGTACAGGGCGATCACGGTCGCCGCGACGAGACAGACGAACACGCCGATGACCAGACCGAGCACCGCGCCGAGCGCCTTGTTGATGGGGCCGAGAATCGGCACCTTGTTGACCTTGCGGAACGCTTTGGTCAGGAAACGCAGCAGCAGGAAGAACAGCACAAAGAAGAAGATGATCATAAAGAACCGGACGACCGCGATGCCGGTCTCGTCGATCTGCGCGAAGCCCGCGCCCTCCACAAGACTTAAGAATCCGGCGAACACACCGGTCTCGCCGCTCGAGAGTTTCTCGTGCACCGATTCCATGAACCATTTATTGTATACCATCGGCGCCAGCCAGCCGCTGACCATGTAGGACAAAAACATCGAGACCGCGAGTGTGATAAAGCCGATGATCGCGGCGATAAAACCGCGGTGGATCGTCGCGAAAATGCAAACGAGAATTATCATAACCGCCAGAATGTCGTATACGAGCCAGGCCATCAGGGTTCCTCCTTTTGATCTCTTGTAATGCGGACAGCGTACTGCTGTTCCAACACCACAAGTCCGTTGATGTCGAGTATGTGGAATGCGTCCGCGCCGACCTTGTAGCGCGCCAGCAGCTCGCCGCGCAGCGAGTACTCCGAGATGCGGTGATTGCCTAAAATGTACAGCCGGTTTCCGCTGATGTACTGGTCGCGGACCATGCCGGCGTTCTCGATAACCGCCATCTCGTTTAGCGCGCGGTCGAGCACGATCGCGCGGTTGACGGACACCAGCAGGTTGTCGCCCATCGAGATGACCACCGGCCCCTTGTCGCTGGTCACGGCGAGCACCAGCATCGTCGGCAGCTCGTAGGTCTTTTTGACCTGACCCGATGCATCGAGCGCGTAGACGGTCTCGGCCGTCACCACCACCATATTGTCGCCGTCAAAGATCATCTTGATCGCGAGTCCGTCAACGATCGATTCGTAAACCTCTTTTTTGGTGTTGATGTCCAGCACGGTCAGCATCGTCTGCAGCTTTCCGCCGCTGACCAGCATCCGCGCCACCGCGACGCGTCGTCCGTCGTCGCGCACCTGAACGGCGAACGGAAAGCCGCCCGACCCGTACCAGGTCATCGTGTTGTTGTACCTGCCGTTCTCAAAGATTTCGAGCTGACAGGAATACCGCTCGCTCTCGGTCAGCAGCGCCACGGTTCCGCCGCGCCCCACCGACCCGTCGATAATCACATATTCCGTCTTCTGCTCGGTCAACAGCTTGGAGCGGTTGTAGACCGCAAACGAGCGGTTGCCTCCGTCGTAGACCAGAATCCGGTTGCCGCGCGCCGCCATACAGGGATTCAGAAAGCGGTGCTGCACGTCCATGACCGCCGCGCCGTTCGAGCTTCGGACGATCAGTTCGTCCTCGGTGATCGCCGCGTATGCCATTGAGATGCGCTCGGCGTCCAGCACCGACGTGCTGCCGAGCGGACTCGGATAGCTGCCCTGCTTAAAGAATACGGCAATAAAGTCGCCGATATCCGCGATCGTCGTCTTGCTGACCGAATCCGCGATAAAAACCGCCGCGACAATGACGATCAGCGCGATCAAAAAGCCGGTCGCGCGCCGAAGCTGATATTTTCTTCTCTTTTTTCGCCGCGCTGCGGAGATTTCATCCTGCATGGGTCCCTCTGATGCTCTCCATAACCGATGGTTCACCGATTATAGATCAATTATAATGTTCTGGTTTCGTTAGCACAATGCCTAAAATCACGCTGAATTAACCTGTTTTAATCGATTTTCAGCGTTTTTCACCGTTTTTGACCGTTTCTCGTTCTTTAGCACTCAAGATGTCGGAGTGCTAACATCTTCGTAGTACACCTCGTCGAGGTAGAGCCCGCATGCCGGCGCGGTCGCGCACAGGTTGTCGCGCTCGCCGGAGCGCAGCCGCTGCTCGATGCCGGCGCGGTCGATTCGGCCGCGCGCCGCGTTCAGCAGCGTGCCGACCATCGCCCGGGCCATGTTGTAAAGAAATCCGTCGGCCGTGACCGCGAACGTGACCAGATCGCCCTGCCGCGTCACCGTGAACGCGGAGACGGTCCGGACGCGGTCCTCCGCCGGCGCTTTCTTCGAACAAAACGCCCCGAAGGAATGGGTTCCGACAAACACTTTCGCCAGCTCGTCGAGCATCCGCTCGTCGATCCGGGTCGTAAAGTGCAGCGCCAGGCCATTGTAGAAGGGATCCATGACCGGCGCGTTGTACACTTTGTAGAGGTACCGCTTGCCCGTCGCGGAGTAGCGCGCGTGGAAGTCGGTCGGCGCGATCGCGCACTCGATCACGCGGATGTCGCGGGGGAGGTGGTTGTTGAGCGCCGACAGCAGCTGGTACGGCGTCATCTCTCTCTCCCCGGCGAAACTGATAACAAAGCGGTTGGCGTGCACACCGGCGTCGGTGCGGTCATTTTCCTGATCGTATTTGCGTGCGTCATCACCACAAAATACTTCTTCGCCTCCCCGCTGACGCTATGACGAACTGGCGGATTGTGCTGCGCTTTCACGGCGGCGCCTACCACGGCTCGCAGATTCAG
>JAVBVJ010000143.1:0-17303 GCA_031554355.1 Oscillospiraceae bacterium | reverse complement strand
GTCGCGCATTTTCTGGAGCACAAACTGTTCGAGGGGCCGGACGGGGACGCGTTCTCGCTGTTTGCCAAAACCGGCGCGAGCGCGAATGCCTACACCTCGTTTGAGCGGACCGCCTATCTGTTTCAAGCGTCGATCAACATCGAGGAATCGCTGCGGACGTTGATCCGCTTTGTGTCGAATCCGCTGTTCACGGCGGAAAACGTCGCGAAGGAACAGGGGATCATCGCGCAGGAAATCAAGATGTACGACGACAACCCGGACTGGGTGCTGTCGAAACTGTTGCTGGAAAACCTGTACCACGAGCACCCGATCCGCGAGGACATCGCCGGCACCGTCGAGTCGATCGCGCAGATCGGCGCGGAGCTGCTCTACGACTGTTACAACGCCTTCTACCGGCCCTCGAATATGGTGCTGTCGATTGCCGGAAACATCGAACTCGACACCGTGGAGCGCGTCTGCAGTGCGGAGTACGCCGCGATTGCGGCAAAGACCGAAACGGTGGCGCGCCTCCCGCTGGCCGAGCCCGACGACACGGTGCGCGGGTATGCCGAGCGGTCGATGGATATCTTTGAGCAGCAGTTTGCGCTGGGCTTTAAAGAGCGGCCGTACGACGAATCCGTCCGTTTCCGCAAGGAGATGTGTCTGCGGATGCTGTTGGAGATGATGGCGGGCGAGACGAGCAGTCTCTACCGCAGATTGTACGACGACGGCCTCGTGAACGGTCTGTTCGACGCCAGTATGCTGAGCGGCGAGGGGTATCTGTGCACGGCGTTTACCGGCGAATCCGAGCACCCGGAGACCGTGATCGCGGAGATCCGCAAGGAGATCGCCGCGGTGCGGGAAAACGGGCTGGATCCCGCGCTGTTTCTGGAGTGCAAGCGGTCGTACATCGGCGCGGAACTGTGCGCGCTGGACAGCCCCGAGAGCGCCGCGTCCAAGATGATGATCGAGTACTTTAAAAATATTAAAGTTTACGATATAATTGAAGTTGTTGAAAATATTACGCTCGAGGAGATCTACGAAGTGCTGCGGGAATGCCTGCGGGACGAGTTCAGCTCTATCGCGCTGTTAAAACCGATTCCGTCAGGAGAATAATATGAACACTACTGTCACCTTCCCAAATATGGGGCTGGAGCTCAATATCAGCCGCGTCGCCTTTCGCATCGGCGAGTTCGAATTTTACTGGTACGGCATACTGATCGGGCTCGGCCTACTGCTCGGCATGTGGTTCGCGCTGTCCAAAGCGCGGGAGTTCGGGCTGGATCAGGACCGCTTTATCGATATCATCCTGATCGGCGCGATTGCCGGTGTGATCGGTGCGCGCGTGTACTACGTCGTTTTTGCCGAACCGGGGGAATTCACGACGTTCTGGGATATCTTCAACCTGCGTCGCGGCGGCCTGGCGTTTTACGGCGCGGTCATCTTCGGAGTTGGCGCGGGGGTACTGGCCTGTCGCTGGCGCAAATGCCGCGTACTGCCGGTCTGCGACCTCGCAGCGCTCGGGTTTTTGATCGGACAGGGGATCGGGCGCTGGGGAAACTTCTTCAATCAGGAGGCGTTCGGCACCAACACGACGCTGCCGTGGGGCATGCTCAGCGCAGAGACCAAGAACTATCTCTCGAGCCGTGCAGCGGATCTCGCCGCAAAGGGCATGATTGTGGATCCGGCGCAGGCGGTGCATCCGACCTTTTTATACGAGTCGCTGTGGTGCCTGCTCGGCTTCGTGCTGCTCTATTTCTACATCAAGCGCCGCAAGTTTGACGGCGAGATCTTTTTGATGTATATCGCGTGGAACGGGTTCGGCAGGGCGTTTATCGAGGGACTTCGAACCGACAGCCTGTACATCGGCACGCTCCGCGTCTCGCAGGTGCTGGCCATCGTCAGCGCCATCGCCGCACTGTTGATCATCGCGGCCGTCCGCAACAAGATGCGGAAGTCCGACGACGAAGAGTACCTGATTCCATACGGCCATACCGCCGAAGCCAAGGACGAGCTCGAGGAGCTCGACAGATTGCGGCTCGAGAAAAAGAGCGGTAAAGCCGGTGTCGTGGTGAAGGCCGAGACCAAAGAGCCCGAGCCGGAGCCCGAGGCCGTCGAGGAAGCGCCTGCCGGCAAGAAGTCCGCGAAGAAGATCAAGATTCACGCCGAGGAACCGGCGGAGATTATCGACGAGTCGCGGACGGAACCCGCGGAAAAGCAGAAGAAAAAGACGGCGAAACCGAAGGAAGAGCTTGCGGAAGCGCCGCCGGAAAAACTACCGGAAAAGAAACCCGCCAGGAAGCCGAAGAAAGCGGCTGCGGAAGCGCCCAAGGCGCCGGAACCGGCGCAGGAACCGGAGAAAACCCCGAAGAAAAAGACCTATAAAACGCCGGAGAAGGCAAAGCAACCGGAAAAAGAGAATCAGGAATAACAAAAAACCGCTTTCGCAGCTGCGAAAGCGGTTTCGATTGTGTTCAGGTCTGTGCGACGGCGTTCCGTGCGCTGATGACGCTGTGGTAGATCGCGGCTGCGACGACGATGACGCCGCCGACGATCGCGAACACCCCGATGTACTCGCCGTAGAAGATCGCGACCCACACCGGGTTCAGAATGGGTTCAATCGCAGTGACGAACGAGGCGCCGATCGGCGATATTTTCGGGAACCCGTACTCGAAGAAGTAGTACGCAAGACCCATCTGGGCGATGCCGAGTACCGCGACGCAGATCAGGACTTTGGGGCTGAAGTCGGTCTCGCGGACAAGCCACGGCGCGCCGATCACCGCGCACAGAAAAAAGCCTAAGAAAGAACCGTCGCCAGGGCTCGCTTTTTCGGAGGAGTTAAAGAAAAAGTAGAGTGCAAAGAACAGGCCGGAGAGCAGGCCGTAGATGTTGCCGAGCGTGCCGCCCGCCGAGAGATTGTCGAAGAAGCAGAGTATGATCCCGCCGAGGATGATGACCGCCGAGACGATGTCTCGGGTAAAGGGCTTGCGCTTGTCCCGAAACGAGATCAGCACAAATAGAAAGATGAAGTAGGAGAATTGCAGCACGATCGCGTTCGCGGAGGTCGTGTGCTTGGTCGCGAGTGCGAACATAAAGGTGGTGCCGCAGAAAAAAACGGCGGTCAGCAGGGTGTTCAGGGTGATCTTGATGCGGAAGCTTTTGCGCAGCGCGGCGCGCACAAAAACAGCCAGGAAGCAGCGCGCAGCATTGATGCTGAGGGCGTTCCACGGAACGAGCTTGATAAAAAGGCCGCCCGCGCTCCACAGCAGCGAAGCCGTGAGAACCGCGAGGTAGCCGAGCATCAGCTCTTTTCGATTGTCACCCGAAGAAGGATTCATAGAGACCATTATAACAGACCGCCGCCGCTTTTCAACCGGTAAATTTCGGTCTGCGGTGTGTGGCAGAAGCATTGGTACGGCGCACCGGCACGCAAAAAGCTCCCGTAGGAGCTTTTTGCGATGCGGTATTCCGGTAAAAAATGAAAGAGGTTTGATCAGGGATCAAAATAACAGAACCGGCACACATAGCCGACGGAGATTGATATCCAGGTGTGACTCTCCGTTATCCATTCAGTGCAGGACGCGCAAAACGCCTCGTGCTTCGCGTGGTCTCCCGTCTGCCGGTACGCTGTGATGTGGTGTGGCTCGGTCTCCACAACGGCGCTGTGGTTGGAAACCCTGTTTTCCTGCGCTATAACAGGCGGCGAAAACAGTACAAGCGCCATGATCGAAACTAGTAACAGAGATGAGATTTTCAGCATAGAACCACCCTTTCCGGGAGGAGATTATTATATAAAACGATGCCGCGAACCTGGATTGTGTCTCTCCCTGTAATAAAAATAGCAAACATGTATTAATAGATAGTTTGATTTGTGTTAAAAAAGTAAAAACATATCTTAAATATCATCGAGTACAGGGCTTCTGTTTGCACCGTGCATGCGACGGCGCGCCGTTCCGCGGCGATGCGTCGCGCTCAAAAGAAAGAAAGCGGCGAATACAGCAAGATAAAAGACGGTTCGGGTTTACTTTATGGTCAAAATCCTGTAAAATATATGGAATAATAGTAGAAGGCGGTTCGATATGGACAGTTCGCAGCTCAAGTACAAACGGGTACTTATCAAGCTCAGCGGCGAAGCCCTTGCGGGGGATGCGCAGACCGGTATCGACTACAACGTCGTTGTCAGCATCTGCAGGGCGATTCAGAAGATCGTCGAGATGGGCGCCGAGATCGCGATTGTTGTCGGCGGCGGGAACTTCTGGCGCGGGCGTGACAATCTGGCGATGGAACGGACGCGCGCCGACCACATGGGTATGCTTGCAACCGTGATGAACGCGCTTGCCATCGCCGACGCGCTCGAGAACCTCGAGGTCAATGTGCGCGTTATGACGGCGCTGCCGATGCAGCAGATCGCGGAACCCTATATCCGCAACCGCGCGATCCGGCATCTGGAAAAAGGGCGGGTGGTGATTCTCGCCTGCGGAACCGGCAACCCCTACTTCTCGACCGACACCGCCTCGGTACTGCGCGCCGCGGAGATCGACGCGGAGATCATACTGAAAGCGACGCTGGTCGACGGCGTGTACGACAAGGATCCCCACAAGTTCCCCGACGCCGTCCGCTACGAGACAGTGACCTTTTCGGAGGTGCTCAACAACTACCTGATGGTGATCGACAGCACCGCCGCCAGCATGTGCCGCGACAACAACATATCGGTTCTGGTCTTTGATCTGCTGTCCGACCCCTACAATCTGGTCCGCGCCGTTGCCGGAGAAAAAATAGGAACGATTATACAGGAGGAGACAAAATGAGCGAGCATGCGAAGCCTTTTGAGGACAAGATGGAGAAATCTCTGAATTTCTTGAAGACGGATCTCGCCGCAACCCGTGCGGGCCGCGCGAACCCCGCTGTTCTCGACAAAATCGTCGTCGACTACTACGGGACGCCGACCGCGATTCAGCAGATGGCGGCGATCTCGGTCGCCGACGCCCGCGTTCTGGTGGTACAGCCGTGGGACGTATCGGCGCTGCGCGACGTCGAGAAAGCGATTCAGGCCTCGGACATCGGCATCAACCCGACCAACGACGGCCGCAACATCCGGCTGGTGTTCCCGCAGCTGACCGAGGAGCGCCGCAAGGATCTCGTCAAGCAGATCCGGAAGATGGGCGAGGACGCCAAGGTCGCCGTCCGCTCGATTCGCCGCGACGCCAACGAGAAGTTCAAGAAGATGGAGAAAGCCTCCGAGATCACCGAGGATGACCTGAAACAACTCGATGCCGAGATCCAAAAGCTGACCGATTCTTACTGCAAGAACGTCGACGAGGCGATCAAGGCGAAAGAAACCGAAATCATGGAGATATAGCATGGCTGATCGACAGGACGCTGTGCCGCAGCACATCGGAATCATCATGGACGGCAACCGGCGCTGGGCGAAAAAGCGCGGGCTGCCCGGAAAGGCCGGGTATGTTCAGGGCGCGAAAGTGTTCGAGAACATCACCCGGCATTGCGAAAAAATCGGGGTCAAAGCGCTGACGGTGTACGCGTTCTCGACCGAGAACTGGAGCAGGCCGAAGGACGAGGTTTCGGCGCTGATGAAACTGCTGCGCAGCTATCTGAAAGATGCGTTCAATTACAAGGAAGATAACATTAAAATCACGTTTATCGGCGACCGCACACGGCTGGGCAAGGATTTACAGAAGCTGATGGACGAGATCGAGGACGTCTCGGGCAGCAAGACCGGATTGCTCCTGAATATCGCGATCAACTACGGCGGCCGCGACGAGATTGTGCGGGCGGCGCGGCTTTTGGCGCAGGACGTAGCGGACGGAACGCTGCGTCCCGAACAGATCGACGAAGCATTTCTCGAGAGCAGGATGTACACGGCGGGGCAGCCGCCGCTGGACCTGGTGCTGCGGCCGAGCGGCGAGCAGCGCATCAGCAACTTTATGCTGTGGCAATGCGCCTACAGCGAGTTCGTCTATATGGATGTCCTGTGGCCCGATTTCACGCCGGAAATGCTGGACCGGGCAGTAGAAGAATATGCTGCGCGCTCGCGGCGTTTTGGCGGCGCGTAAGCAGATCGGGCAGGTTTACTGGGAGAGATAAATGAAGGGCAGATTGATATCGGCAGCGGTGGCGTTGCTTCTTTTCGCCGGCATGCTTTTTATGTACGACACCATCGTGTTGAATATTGCGTTCGCGGTGATCGGCGTCGTGGCGATCCTTGAGGGGATGCGCGCCTACGGGACGCTGAAGAACATCTTTTTTGTGGTGTCGGTGCTGGTTTGTTTTTTACTGATGATGTGGATCCCCATCCGTTACGGCTGGATCGTGTTGTTTTCACTGCTGTTTCTGATGGTTCTTGGACTCCTGTTCAGTCAGGAAAATCGTTACAACTTCCGGACCGGCGCGGCGACCTTTCTGATCGTGCTGACCGTCACCGGGGCGCTGTGCTCGCTGTTGCAGCAGCGCACCCTGTCCCCGCATCCGCAGGACGGCATCTTTATGATGCTGGTCACGGTCGGCATGGCGATTATCTGCGATACCTTTGCGTTCACATTCGGAAAACTGTTCGGCAAGCGCAAGATCTTCCCGAATATCAGCCCCAACAAAACATTGGCGGGCTTTATCGCGGGTCTCTGCGCGACGCCGTTTTTTACAGTGATCCTGTTCTGGCTCTACGCCGCGAACGCGCCGGCGGGGTCGGTGTTTTACAACAAGCTCTCGTTCTGGTCGGTGCTGTTTTTCTTAGGCGTCGGCGCGGTCGGCGCGGGGATCGGGATCGTCGGAGACCTCACGGCGTCGCTCATCAAGCGCGAGTGCGGCATCAAGGATTTCGGCAACCTGATGCCGGGTCATGGCGGCATTCTCGACCGGCTGGACAGCATTCTGTTCACGGCGATTTATTCTTTTGGAATATATTATTTCTTCATCTATTATTTTTAGTAAGGAGCGCGATCATGGCGACAAAGAAGCTGTCGGTGCTGGGATCCACGGGTTCCATCGGGCGGCAGGCGCTCTCGCTCGTTGAGGATTTGGGCATTGAAATCAGCCTGATCTCCGGCTATCGGAACATCGATCTGCTGGAGGAACAGGCGCTGCGCTTTCGCCCCGCGACGGTCTGCGTCGTCGAGACGAAGGCCGCCCGGACGCTTCAGATCAAACTGGCGGCGACCGGCATCCGGGTTTTGTCCGGCATCGATGCGCTGTGCGAAGCGGTCGCCGCGGACGACAGTGACACGGTGCTGACCGCGGTGGTGGGCGTTGCGGGGCTGAAACCGACCGTCGCCGCGATCGAGTCCGGCAAGAACATCGCGCTGGCGAATAAAGAGACGCTGGTCGCGGCGGGCAGCCTGATCACCGCGCTGGTACAAAAGTATCAGGTACAATTGCTGCCGGTGGACAGCGAGCATTCCGCGATCTTTCAGTGTCTTCAGGATAAAACATCGGCCGCTGCGCTGCGGCGCATCTTTTTGACGGCGTCGGGCGGTCCGTTCTTCGGAAAAACGAGCGCGGAACTGAAAAACATCACGGTCGAGGACGCGCTGCGGCATCCGAACTGGGTGATGGGGAATAAGATTACGATAGACAGCGCGACGATGATGAACAAGGGGCTCGAGCTGATCGAGGCAATGTGGCTGTTCTCGCTGCCGCCCCAAAGCATCGAGATCGCGGTGCACCGCCAGAGCATCGTCCACTCGATGGTGGAGTTCACGGACGGCTCGGTGTTGGCGCAGCTCGGACAGCACGACATGCGCGTGCCGATCCAGTACGCGCTGACCTACCCCGAGCGCAAACCGAATCCCGTACCGCCGCTTGACCTCGCGGATTTCGCGACCATGACGTTTGATCGCGCGGACGAGGAGACTTTTTCATGTCTTGCCGCCGCCCGGAAAGCGGCAGAAATTGGCAAGACCGCGCCCGCGGTCGCCAACGCCGCCAACGAGGAGGCCGTAGCGCTGTTTTTGGACCGGCAGATCGGCTTTTTAGACATCGGCGACGCCGTGTCGCACGCGGTTAATTCGACGCGGTTCGAGGAACAATACACGGTGGAGCAGCTCCTTGAGACGGACGGGGAAGTCCGCGCGAAGACGCGGGAATACTTATCAGCAAACAGAGATCGGAGAAAAACATGAGTGTAGTGTGGACCATTTTAGCGTCCATTTTAGTCTTTGGCGCCGTTATCTTTATCCACGAGCTGGGGCATTTTGTCACGGCGAAACTGTCGGGCATTCTCGTCACGGAGTTCGCGATGGGGATGGGCCCCAAACTGTTCAGCTTCGAAAAAGGGGAGACCACCTACAGCTTGCGGCTGTTCCCGATCGGCGGCTTCGTGGCGATGGAGGGCGAGGACGAGGACAGCGACGAGCCGCGCGCCTTCAACCGCGCACCGGTCCGCAAGCGGATCCTTGTGATCGCGGCGGGTGCTGTCATGAACCTGATTCTGGGCTTTGCGATCCTGCTGGGCACCACGGCGGGCAGCGAGGCGATTTTGACGCGACAGATCGGGCAGTTCGACGAGGGCGCGGTGACCTACGAGACCGGCCTGCGCGACAAGGACACGATTTTGGCGATCAACGGCCGGAAACTGTACACCGCGAACGATATCTTTTACGAGGTGATGCGTCTGCGGCAGCCCGCGACCGATGTACTGGTACTGCGGGACGGCGAGCGCATCCTGCTCCAGAACGTGCGTTTTGACATCACCGAAACCGACACCGGCTACAACGACATTAACATTGATTTTCGCTTCTACGCTGCTAAACCGACATTCGGAAATGTCGTCAAAGAGTCCGCGTTGCAGACCGTATCACTTTCGCGCGTCATTTTCCTGTCGCTCGTCGATCTGATCACCGGGCGCGTGCCGATTAACCAGATGTCGGGGCCGGTCGGGATCGTGTCCGTCATCAGTCAGGCGGCGAAGGTCAACTTCTCGGCGGTGCTGGACATCATGGCGCTGATCTCCATCAATCTCGGCATCTTCAACCTGATTCCGCTGCCGGCGCTGGACGGCGGACGCCTGCTGCTGCTGGTCGTCGAGGGCATCACGAAGCGGAAGTTGCCCTCGAAATACGAGGCGATTATTCATACGGCGGGGCTGTTTGCGCTGTTCGGGCTGATGATCGTCGTCACCTTTATGGATATTACGAAGCTGTTTAAGGGGTAGCCATGAGTATACCGATCCAAATCGGACAGATGACCGTCGGCGGCGGCGCGGCAATCGCGGTGCAGTCGATGCTGAATGTGCGCAGCAGCGACATCGACGGCAACGTCTCGCAGGCGGTTCGCCTCGAGCGCGCCGGTTGTGAGATCCTGCGGGTCGCCGTGCCGGACGGCGCGGCGCTGCGCCTGATTCCCGCGATCAAGGAAGCGATTCAGATCCCGCTGGTCGCCGACATCCATTTCGACTACCGGCTCGCGATCGAGAGCGTCGCGATGGGCGCCGACAAGATCCGTATCAATCCCGGCAACATCGGCGGCGAGGCGCACATCAAGGAAGTCGTGAAGGCCTGCAAGCTGAACAATATCCCGATCCGCGTCGGCGTCAATTCCGGCTCGGTCGAGAAGGATCTACTGAAGAAATATCAGGGACCGACGCCCGAGGCGCTCGAGGAGAGCGCCAAGAGATCGATCGAGAGCATCCAGAAATACGACTACGACCGCATCGTGCTGTCCATCAAGGCGTCCGACCTCAACACGATGATTAAGGCCTGCCGGCTGGCGTCGGTGTGGTGCGTCTACCCGCTGCATCTCGGGGTGACCGAGGCGGGGACGTTCCACATGGGGCTCATCAAATCCGCTGTCGGCATCGGTTCACTGTTGTGCGACGGCATCGGCGACACGATCCGCGTCTCGCTGACGGGGGATCCGGAACCGGAAATCGCCGCCGGATACGACATTCTGCGCGCCTGCGGGGTGCGGAAATCCGGTATCGAGATCATCTCATGCCCGACCTGCGGCAGAACCGGCATCGACCTGCTGCCGATCATCGAGGAGGTCGAGGAGAAGACGGCGCATCTGAAAAAACCGCTCCGTGTCGCGATCATGGGCTGCGCGGTCAACGGGCCGGGGGAGGCGAAAAATGCGGATCTCGGCATCGCCGGCGGAAAAGACGAGGCGGTGTTGTTCCGAAAGGGCGAGATTGTGCGGAAAGTTCAGGGAGACATCGCCAGACAACTGGTAGAAGAAATAGAAAAGTATTAGGGAATCATGGACACTGTTCAACATCTGTTTCCGGAATTTCAGCCGGACAGCCACGAAAAAGCGACCGTTCAAAAGATACGAATCAACAAAGATAGAAAGATCCTGTTTCTATCTTTGTTTTGTGACCGCTTTCACGCGGGATACCGCGCCGAGCTCGAGAGCTTCCTGAAATCCCGCTTTCCGGAATATCAGCTGGAGTTGGAATACCACTACCCGAAGGAGGCGTTCGGGCGGGAGGCGTGCAGCTTTATCATCAAGCGTCTGCAGGACACCGGAACGGCGGTCAACGGGTTCTTTACGGATTGCCAGGTGCGGTTCGACGGCGAAAATATCGAGTTCGAGCTCAAACGCGGCGGCATCGGCATCATCCGGCAGTCGGGATTCGAGCAATTGTTTCTGCGCGCGGTGCAGCAGAGCTTCGGATTTGCGCCGACCGTTGTTTTCAGCGGCATCGACGAGTTGAACGTGGAGCAGTTCGAGGAGCGGATCAAGGAGAGCCCGCGGCAGCCCGCCGCCGAAGCCAAAAATGCGGCGGAAAAGGATGTCCGTCATCTGAGCAAAGAGGACAGGACCCAGACGCTGCTCGCGCTCGAAAATGACGAGTACATGCCTGTGTTCGGGAAAAAGCCGAATCTGAAGGATCTGGTGCCGCTCGAGACCGCGTCGATGATCACCGCGAAATGCGTGGTGTGCGGCAGCGTTTTTGAGACGGAGCTGCAGGATCACTGGGATCGCAAAACCTTGAGAATCTCCTTCTCGGATAAAACGGGTTCCGTCACGATGATGACGGAGAACAAGGAGCAGATCAAAGCGCTCTCCCCGATCAAAGAGGGCGACACCCTCGTGGTGAGCGGCGCCACCGAAATCTACTCGACGAAAAAATCATCGAGCATCGTGCTGAAGCCGGGCGGCGTCATCAAAGTAAACCCGCTGCGGCGCAAGGATCAGGCCGGGAAAAAGAGAATCGAGCTGCATCTACATACCAATATGTCCGCGATGGACGCGATTCCAACCGCGGGAAAAGCGATCCGGCAGGCGATTGCGTTCGGGCACCCCGCGGTCGCCATCACCGACCACGGCGTGGTTCAGGCGTTCCCGGACGCGCAGGACGCGATTGCGAAGGTGCGGGATAAGAACCCTGATTTTAAGGTGATCTACGGCATCGAGTGTTACTACGTCAACGACGCGGCGAAAATTGTCAGCGGCCACAGCGCTGCGGGTACTGGCGACGAGCTGATCTGCTTCGACCTCGAGACGACGGGCCTTTCGCCGCTGAACGACCGCATCATCGAGATCGGCGCCGTGCGGATCAAGGGCGGTGAGGTGGTCGACAGCTTTGTCACCTTTGTCGATCCGGAGCGGCCGATTCCGGCGCAGAACACCGAGATTACCGGCATCACCGACGAGATGGTGGCCGGCGCGCCGCGCGAGGCGGCGGCGATCGGGCTGTTCCTCGACTATATCGGCGACCTGCCGCTCATCGCGCACAACGCGTCGTTCGACCTGTCGTTTCTGCGCAGCGCGTTGGAGCGTCAGGGCATCGCGCGGGAATTCTGCGTACTGGACACATTGACGCTCGCGCAGGCGCTGCTGCCGGAGCTGCGCAGACACCGGCTCGATTCGCTGACCAAACACTTCAAGCTGCCGTCCTTCTCTCACCACAGAGCCAACGACGACGCCTTGGCGCTGGCCAAAATCTACTTCAAGCTGACAGAACTGCTGGAACAGCGGGAGATCAACACGCTCGCCGCCATCAACGGCAACATCGGCGGACGCAGCGTACACCACGCCCGCCCGAACCACATGATTCTGCTGGTGAAGAACACGACCGGTCTTCGGAACCTGTACAAGCTCGTTTCCAAGAGCCATCTGGAGTTTTTTGCGAACAAAAGGCCCCGCATCCCGCACAGCCTGCTGATGAAGAACCGCGAGGGGCTTATCCTCGGGTCGGCCTGCGAGAACGGGGATCTCTACACGATGGTCCGCGAGGACCACGCGCAGGAAGAACTGGTCGAATGCGCCAAAAAGTACGACTATCTGGAGATTCAGCCGATCGGAAACAACCGGTTTATGATCGACAAGGGCATGGTGCCCGACGAGAAAGCCCTGCAGGACATCAACCGCAGGATTCTAAAACTCGGCCGTCAGCTCGGGATTCCGGTCGTCGCCACCGGCGACGTCCATTATCTGGAGCAGAGCGACGCGGTGTTCCGCAAGATCATCTCGAACGGCCCCGGATTCGAGGAATCCAACGCGGAAGACGCGCTTTACTTCAGGACAACCGAGGAGATGCTGGCGGAGTTCGCCTATCTGGGTGAGGAGGACGCCTACGACGTCGTCGTCGAGGCGCCGAATCGCATCGCGGCGCTGATTGATCCGGATATCCGCCCGATTCCGAGCGGCACCTACACGCCGAGCATTCCGGGCTCCGACGACACCTTGCGCGCGCTCGTCGCCGAGAACACGAAGCGAATCTACGGCAAACAACCGAACGAATTGATTGTAAAACGCATCGAGCGCGAGATGGATTCCATCATCTCGAACAACTACTCGGTGCTCTACGTCATCGCGCAGAAACTGGTGTCGAGATCGGAGGCCGACGGCTACCACGTCGGGTCGCGCGGCTCGGTCGGGTCGTCGTTTATCGCGTTCCTGATCGGCATCTCCGAGGTCAACCCGCTGCCCGCGCACTACCGCTGCACAAAGTGCGGCCACTTCGCGTTCGAGGAATCGGCGGGCTCGGGGTTCGACCTGCCCGATATCGCCTGTCCGAGCTGCGGCACCCTGATGAGCGGCGACGGGCACGACATTCCGTTCGAGACGTTCCTCGGCTTCGAGGGGGACAAGCAGCCGGATATTGACCTCAACTTCTCGTCGGAGTACCAGACGCGCGCACACGCCTACACGGTTGAGATCTTCGGGGCGGATCATGTGTTCAAGGCCGGAACCATCTCGGCGCTGAAGGACAAGACCGCGTTCGGGTACGTCAGCAAATATCTCGAGGAGAAGGGCGTCGAAGTCAATCCCGCCGAGAAACAGCGGCTTGTAAAAGGCTGCGAGGGGGTCAAACGGACGACGGGGCAGCACCCCGGCGGCATGGTCGTCATCCCGAACGAGCACGACATCAACGATTTCACCCCGACCCAGCATCCCGCCGACAACAGCGAGCGCGGCGTTATCACGACCCACTTCGACTTCAACTCGCTGCATGACACATTGCTCAAGCTCGACGAGCTCGGCCACGAGGTTCCGACGATGTACCGGCACCTCGAGGAACTGACGGGCATCAACGTCAACGACATCAAGATGAACGACCCCGAGGTGCTTCGGCTGTTCACCTCCCCGGAGCCGCTCGGCGTGACGGAAAAAGACATAGACAGCCGGACGGGGACGTTCGGCATCCCCGAGATGGGCACGGTGACGACCCGGAACCTGCTGACCGAGAGCCAGCCGAAGATGTTTTCGGATCTGGTTCAGGTGTCGGGTCTGTCGCACGGAACCGACGTCTGGGCGAACAACGCGCAGGAGCTGATCCGCAACAAGACCTGCACTATCAAGGACGTCATCGGAACGCGCGACAGCATCATGGTCGATCTGATCCGCAAGGGGGTCTCGCCGACCATCGCGTTCGAGATCATGGAGCACACGCGAAAGGGAAAGGCCGCTGAGAAGTTTACCGAGGTCCACATCCGCGAGATGAAATCGAACGGGGTGCCGGACTGGTACATCGAGAGCTGCCTGAAAATCAAGTATATGTTCCCGAAGGCGCACGCCGCCGCGTATGTTATCTCGGCGCTGCGTCTGGCGTGGTATAAGCTGTACCGCCCGCTGGAGTTCTACGCGACCTATCTGACCGTGCGGGGCGGAGATATCGACTACGAGGCGGCGGTTGGCGGCCTGAAGGCCGCTAAAAAGCGGCTGGCCGAGATCAAGGATCTGCTTCAAAAAGAGAAGCGGACGGCGAAGGACGAGGATACCTACGTCGCGGTTCAGATCATCACCGAGATGCAGAGCCGCGGATTCGAGTTTTTGCCGGTCGACCTGTACCGCTCCCACGCGACGAAATACCGCATCGAGGACGGTAAACTGCGGTTGCCCTTCGCGTCGATCAAGGGGGTCGGGGAGACCGCCGCGAACGCGGTGTTCGAGGCGGCGAAGAAAGGCGGCTATGTCTCAGCGGACGACCTGCTGCGCGAACCCGGCGTGACGCCCTCGCTGATCGAGGCGCTCGACGCGCTGAACGCGCTGGGCGGACTGCCCAAATCCAGCCAACTGTCTTTGTTCTAAGAAACAGCGAAACGCCTGGCGTTTCGCTGTTTTTATAGCTTATAGGTTGGAAAGAGCTTTCGGACGAAATCGACATCCGGCACCGCCACCGAGACGCCGTTCAGATAGTAAAGCAAGGGATCCTCCATCTTATCAGGGTGAAAGATCAGCGCGTTGGCGCAGAGCGCCTGACTGTGCAGGCGGTACCGGCGATTGACGGCGCGGTCGCCGTACTTCTCGTCGCCGAGCACCGGCGTACCGAGAAAAGCGAGATGAGCGCGGATCTGGTGCGTCCTGCCGGTAATCAACCCGACCGAAAACAGCGTCAGATCGCCGGTTCGGGCGACGGTGCGCAGCGCGGTGACGATCTCCTTGTACTGCGGCAGCGGCTTTCCGGACACCGTCACGGTGTTCGCATTCTCGTCTTTATGAAGATAGGCGGTGTAGGTGCCGTCCTTGGGAGCAACGCCGCTCACAGCGCAGAGATAGCGTTTCTCGAGGCGATCGGCGCGGATCAGCCGCTGCACCGCGCGCAGCGCTTCGGTGTTCTTCGCGGCGACGACCAGCCCCTCGGTGTTGCGGTCGAGGCGGTTGCACAGCGCGGGACGGAACGCAGTGTCGGCGTCGGGCGCGTATTCTCCGTTTACAGCGAGATAGCGGAGAAACCGGCCGACCAGCGTATCCTCGCTGCCGTCGACTGTACTGTGGCAGAGCAAACCGCGCGGCTTGTACAAAACCGCGATATTGGAATCCTCGTAGAGAACGGTCAGCGGTGCATCGGACGATGCCGCGGCGGCAGGCGCTGGGGTGTCCGCGAAAAAACGGTCGTCGATATAGAGCGTCAGCGTATCGCCGGTGTTGAGGCGCGTGGAGGCCTCACAGCGCGCGCCGTTGACGCGGATATCCTTTTTGCGCAGCGCCTTGTACATCAGGCTGGCGGGCAGCGCGGGCACGACGCGCGCCAAAAAACGATTGAGCCGGATGCCGTGATCCGGTTCCTTGATGGTATAACTCTTCATGCGGGCTCTTTCAAAAGGGTTTTCTTTAGTATATAATAATTGCAATGATCTGCAAAGAGTGGGATATGGATAACATTCACGAGGGACACCGCGCCCGGCTGCGGAAATTGTTTTTGGAAAACGGATTGGACGGGATGGAGCCGCACAATGTGCTGGAGCTGATCCTGACCTATTCTATTCCGCGCCGCGATGTCAACGCGGTTGCGCACGCGCTGGTGCAGGAGTTCGGCAGCTTCGATCAGGTATTGGAGGCGAGCTACGACCAGCTGATACAGGTGAAAGGCGTCACCGAGCTGTCCGCCGTCCTGCTGAAACTGATTCTGGAGAGCTACCGCTATTACAACAAAGAGAAGACGCGGGAGGCGTTCTACGCAAGTTCCGTCAGCGCGGCGGTCAACTACGCAAAGTCGCTTTTTGTCGGGGAGACCGTCGAGTGCAGCTATCTGCTGTGCTTCGACGCCAAGACGAAGCTGATCAAATGCGCGCTGGTCTCGCGGGGTACCGTCAATGCGACCGCGGTCTCGGTGCGCCGCATCGTCGAGATCGCGACAGCGGCTCGGGCGATGTCGGTGGTACTGACGCACAATCACCCGAACGGGCTTGCGACGCCGTCGGCCGAGGATCTCGCGACGACGAAACAGGCGATGCGCGCGCTGAACCTGATCGGGATCACATTATCGGACCACATCATTGTCGCGGAGCAGAACGCGTTCTCGATGGCGGAGACCAGCACATTGTTTTCGATGAAACAGGAACTGGGCATCAGCTGAGAACAGCGATGCTGGCTGGGGACTCAGAACAGAAAAAACCACGCTGAAAGCGTGGTTTTTGTTGTGATTCTTAAAAACCGCTGGCGTCGGGATTGGACGGATCAAACGTGTGGATTTTTTTCGCGTAGACCACGTTGCCGGCCGCGTTGCTGTTGTCGAACAGGATCTTGACCCGCGAATCCGTCGCGATACTGGCGAGATCGGTCGCGGTAGAGCCGTCGGCCAACGTGATATTGATCTCGGTGTTTTCGTCGACCGCAAAATGCAATTTGCCGCCGTCGTCTGTCATAATTGTGACGGTGTTGGCGGTCACACCGACAACAACACCGGTGACAGTGGGTTTCGTGTGAACCGGGCCTGCGCCGACGGGCGGAAGTACTGCGGGCGGCGCGGCGGGGCCGGGCGCGGTCTCGGGTACCGGCGCGGGCTGCTCGGCGGGGCCGGGTTCGGTCTGGGGTACAGGGGTGGGATCCGGTGCGGGTTGCTCGGCGGGGCCGGGTTCGGTCTGGGGTACCGGAGTGGGATCCGGCGTGGGTTGCTCGGCTGGGCCGGGTTCGGTCTGGGTTACCGGGGTGGGATCCGGCGTTGGCTGCTCGGCGGGGCCGGGTTCGGTCTGGGTTACCGGCACCGGTGTCGGGTTGTTGGGATCGTCGTCCTCGATGGAGTGCACGGTGACGGCGCTCGTGTCGGTGCCGTTGATGGTGCCGCTGTACTCGATGACGACCAGGTTGCCCTTCTGGATGCCGTTGGCATAATGCAGCGCGGCGCCGGTGGTATTAAAGGTGTAGAGGTTGTTGTCGCCGGCAAGGATGGCGACCATATTCATGGATGCGTCCTGAACATACCCGCTGATCTTGGCGTAGTGTTCCGGCGCGGGCGCGGGGACGGGCTGGTTGTCTGCGGGCTTCGTCGTCGTGACGTACTCGGAGGTCACATAGGCTTCGGCATTATTGTAAAGGATGCGGCTCCAGCCGGAATCCAGAATGCCGGTGCGCGTGACGCTCTGGCCCTGCTCCAGACCGCCGATGCGGTTGTAGTCGGTTCCCGGGCCGTTGCGGACGTTCAGGCA
>JAVBVJ010000023.1:0-7557 GCA_031554355.1 Oscillospiraceae bacterium | reverse complement strand
CTGTTGATCTTATCAACAATCGCCCCAGAAAACGCTTTGGCTTTCGTTCCCCTTCTGAGCTCTTTTTCCCCTACTGTTGCACTTGACTTGACAATTCACAGTGTCTAATCACTAGCAACTAGCAACTATATCACCAGCGCCACAAACATTGCGCGTTCCACCCGCGACCAGATCGCGGGGTAATCGGCGTAGGGCAGCGGGTTCTCGCCGAGCCCGAGTTCCATCGTAAACCCCGGCCTGCGGTACCGCTTAATGAACCAATCTTTCATGCCCGCGTGGCTCGCCGCTGCGTCGGGGTCGCAGAGGCGGTAGCCGGTCAGCGATGCTAGCAGTTTGCCGATGTAGGCGCTGCCCTCGGGCTGCGCGCCGCCGTACCGCCAGTAGATTTCCTCGCCCTGGGAGTGCAGCGCGTAGAGCGTGCGGGGGCGGATCTTCGCGCACAGATGCCGCACCGCGCGGGTTTCGGGTTCGGAGAACGGTATCGCGCCGCCGTACCGCGTCGGGCCGGGCCGCCGTATTCCGCCGGCGCGTACGATCCTGCGCGCCTTGTAGAACCCGGCGTTGAAATTGTGGTTCAGGTCGACGCCGCGCGCGTTGGCCTGCCAACGCGATGCGGGCGCATCCGGCCGAATGGCCGGGCGCGGCGTCGATGCCCCGCGCCGGATCTCGAATCCGTCGGGATTCAACAATGGCAGAAAGACCGCGCCCCGCCGCAGCAGCATCGCGCCGAGATCCATGCCGTGCACCGGGTATCCCAGCCGGACGGCCTCCTCGGTCTGCGCCGCCAGTTGCAGCGCAACGAGTACCGAAGCCCACTCCATGGCGTGGGTGCCGCCCACGATCAGCACCGGATCGATCATCGCGCCGATTTCGAGCGCGTACAGCGGGCGTCGGCGCAGGGAGTAGCCTGCGATGTGCAGGCGGCAGACCGGACTGTCCGCCAACAATAAAACCGCGGCCGACACATCGTCCGCGGTGACGTCCTGCGGGTTGCAGAACAGTGTTTCGATTTCCGGAAACATCGTATCACCTCGGTCTAATGTATTCCCATCACGCCATCGATATGGTATAATATAAAAAATTTTATGTGAGATAATCTATGGAATTTATTGAGAAAACGCTGTCCAGTGTTCCGGAGTACAAAAGCCGGATCTTTTCGGTCCGGCACGACATCGTCCGTCTGGTCGACGGAAACGAGACCTCGCGCGATGTCGTCGACCACAACGGCGGCGTCTGCATCGCACCGGTCGACGCCGAGGGCAATGTCTATCTGGTCGAGCAGTACCGATACCCGATGCGGGAGACAACGCTCGAGCTGCCCGCCGGAAAGCTGGAACCGGGCGAGGACCCCGACGCGGCGATCGCCCGCGAGCTGCGCGAGGAGACCGGCTTCCACTCCGACCGCATCCAGAAGCTCGGCGTGATCTACCCGACGCCGGGATTCTGCACCGAAAAACTGCACCTCTACTACAGCTGCGATCTGGTGGCGGGGGAGCAGGAGCTGGACGAGGACGAGTTCCTGAATGTCCGCAAGATGCCGCTGAACGACGCGCTGAATGCTGTGATGACGAACGAGATCAAGGACGGAAAGACCGTGGCGCTGCTGTTGATGGTCGCCCGTATGCTGCAAGAAAAATAGGAGAAACCGTATGTTTATCACTGTGATGATTCCCGTACTGCTCGGACTGCTGGCGCTGTTTCTCATCTTTCTCTGGATGATCCGGCCCGGCCACGTCGACGAGGGTGCCCGCATCTCGCTCCAGCGGCGCAGTTACGCCCACCGCGGTCTGTACGATAACGCGACGAACCGCCCCGAGAACTCGCTCGCCGCGTTCGACTGGTCGATGCAGAATAACTACGGCAGCGAGCTGGACGTGCAGTTCACCAAGGACAAAAAGCTGATTGTCTTTCACGACAACGACTACCTTCGCGCCTGCGGCGTCGACAAAAAGGTCTGGGAGCTGACCTACGACGAGATCAGGGATTTTCGCCTGTTCGGGTCCGACCAGAAGATCCCGCTTTTCTCGGAGGTGCTGGAGACCTGCGCCGGACGATTCCCGCTGATCGTCGAGATCAAGGCCGAGGGCATCGGGCTGGACTGGTACTACGAGCTCAGCGCGGCGACGGTCGAGGCGCTGAAATCCTACCGCGGCGAGTACTGCATCGAAAGCTTCCACCCGATGGTCGTCCGCTGGCTGAAGAAGAACGCGCCGAAGATCACCCGCGGTCTGCTGGTCGCCGGCTGCAAAGCGGAACCGCCCGCGTACCCGTGGTACCTCGCGATCGCGATCGGCCGCCTGCTGATCAACTTCCTGGTTCGCCCGCATTTTGTCGCCTACCGCTACGACCGGATGTGCGCCGCGTTTCAGCTTTGTGCGCGGCTGGGCGCCATGACGGTGCTGTGGACCGTGCCGACGCAGGCCGAACACGACGAGCTGGTCCATAAATACGACATGATCATCTTCGAGCACTATATGCCGGAACCCAGAATTTAACAGATTTCAAAAAAACCGACCATGCCCGTTATTAATAGGGGAACAAGAGGAGACACTATGTTTGGATTCAGACCGGAAGGCCGCATGCTGACCCGCGGCGTCGATCCCATCACCCGCCTGACGCCGTATATCATGACATCGCGCGATGACTCCCAGTGCTACTGCACCCAGTACATCGACAGCGACCTGATTCAGGAGTATGTGCGCAAAAAACGGCTCGAGGGGGTCCGCATCTCGACGATGTCGGTCATTCTGGCGGCGTACATCCGGACAATTAGCCAGTTCCCGGCGCTCAACCGCTTTGTCGTCGGCAAGACGCTGTACGCGCGGCGCGAGCTCTGCATCTCGTTCGCACAGGTGAAAATCAAGAATAAAAACGAGTTTCTCGAGACCGTCGTCAAGGTCTACTTCGACCCGCACGACACCCTGTTCGACGTCGCGCGCAAGGTCGACGGCGCGATCGAGCGCAACAAGAGCGTCCCCGTCCAGAACAAGACCGACCGTCTCGTCCACACATTGCTGTCCATTCCGGGGCTCGTGTCGGTGGTGGTCGGATTCCTCAAGATGCTCGACCGCGTCGGCTGGATGCCGCGCGCCATCATCGACGCGTCGCCGTTCCACACCAGCATGTTTATCACGAACATGGCATCGATCGGCATGAACGAGCTGCACCACCATCTGTACAATTTCGGCACGACGACCGTCTTTTTGGGGCTCGGCAAAAAGGAGCGCCGCGTCAATGTATCGCGTGGCGGCGAGATCGGCTACAAGACCTGTTACCCGATCGCGGTTGTCACCGACGAGCGCGTGACCCCCGGCTGGATGTACGGCGCCGCGTTCGAGTACCTCAAGCGCATGATGGAGCACCCCGAGCTGTTGGAGGCGCCGCCCGAGGACGTCAAATTCGACTACAACAACGCCTACGAGGCGAAAGCCGAAAAAATCCACTGAGGTCTGCAACAGAACCGCCCGCTATCTCCACCTACAGAACAGACTCTTTTACGGAGGCCCCATGGCATCGATCATCGAAACCAGAAATCTGCATAAACTGTACCGGGTGGGAGACAGCTTTGTCCACGCGCTGAACAACGTCAATCTCTCGATTGAACAGGGCGCGTTCGTTGCCATCGCGGGCACCAGCGGCTCGGGAAAATCGACGCTGCTGAACCTGCTGGCGGGTCTCGAGAATGTCACAGAGGGCGAGATCGTCATCGACGGCATGCACATCGAGACGATGAACGAGAGCGAATTGGTGCGCTTCCGGCGTGAAAACGTCGGTTTTGTGTTCCAGAGTTTTAATCTGATCCCGACAATGACCGCCGCCGAGAACGTGGCGTTGCCGCTGGAATTTCGCGGTGAGAACCGCGCCGAACGGCTGGAGAAAGCCGAGCACATGCTTGACGTCGTCGGCATCCTGTCCCACAAATCGCACAAACCGCTCCAAATGTCGGGCGGCCAGCAGCAGCGCGTCGGCATCGCCCGGGCGCTCGTGGTCGATCCCGCCATTATTTTTGCCGACGAACCGACCGGCAACCTCGACACCCACAACAGCGCCGAGATCATCGAGATGCTGAAGACCGTCGTCCGCGAACAGAAACAGACCATCGTCATGGTAACCCACGACGAAAAGATGGCGAAAGAGGCCGATTACATCATTAAATTGAGCGACGGAAAGGTCGTCGTGTGAGAAACAGAGACAGAGAAAATAGCAGAGGAAATCAAATGAAAAAGATCGCAGCCGCCCTGATTTTAATCGTGATACTGTGTGCCGCGCTGATGCCGTCCGCTTTGGCGGCGGCCGCGCCGGCCGCGCCGACCGCGCCGGATCTTAAGATTTTTGAGGTCACGGACGCCAACGGATCCCCCATGCCGACACCGACGGTTTGGGCGACCGGCAATACCGTCAAACCCGAGAGCTATCTGGACACGATTTTCTATTTTACACCAACCGGAAATGTTGCCATTGTCCGCATTATCTCCATTGATATCGCAACCTCCACGGATTTGACGATCTTTCCGTTTGAAGTCGCGAAAAGCAATTACTATGTGCCGTCGGCGGAGCTGGTAGCCGGAGCGCATCCCGGGATCTACGGCTACCACTTCCAGATGCGCTGCCGCGGCGACGCCGCGCAGGGCTACTACCAGATCCCGTTCAAAGTCGAGTATGAGACGCCTACCGGCGTCGAGATCGCCACCGTTCCCGTCGACGTGCTGGTAAAAGCCGAGGAGGTGGTGGACGACGGCGGCGGCGCAAACATCCCGAAGGTCATCATCTCCAACTTCTCGACGAACCCCGGGACCGTGGTCGCGGGCGACGTCTTTACGCTGACCGTCACCTTCCGCAACACGTCGTCGACGGTGGCGCCGACCAACATCAAGGCCCAGCTCGCCGCCGGAGACGGTATTTTTGTGCCGGTCTCGGGCTCGTCCACCCTGTTTATGGACAGCATCGCGCCGGGCGGAACACGGACGCTGTCGATCGAATTGAAAGCGAAATCCGACGCCGCGCCGGGTTCCTACGCGGCCACCTTTGCGTTGAACTACGAGGTCGCGGGTGTCAAGGATCCCATCGCCGATTCCGAAGTCATCTCGATTCCGGTCATCCAAACGCCGCGCGTCCAGATCTCGGCGATGCAGATCTACCCGACCGAGGTCTATGTCGGCAACGAAATCAACGTGATGTGCAACATCAACAACACCGGAAAATCGAAACTCTACAACGTCAATATTAATTTCAGCGACGTCAACGGCGTCGTCAATTCCAACGAGCAGTTTGTCGGCAACGTCGAGCCCGGCACGACCGGCGCGGTCGACATCTACCTCTCGACCGCGATGCCCGGTGAGGCCCAGGTCAAGATGCTGGTCACCTACGAGGACGAGAACGGAAAACAGTTCACACACGAGGAGACCGCCACCATCTTTGTAATGGAGCGCGCCGCCGCGCAGCCGCTTCCCGGCATCGATGAGCCCGTCAACGGCGGCGAAGGAAGCAGCGGCAAGTTGGCCGGATTCTCGCTGTGGTGGCTGCTGCTCATCCCGCTTGTCGCCGGCGTCATCGTCATGATCATTCTGCTGGCGCGCCGCAAGCGCAAATCCAACAGCAAATTCCGCGTCAACGGCGACCGCAACCGGAACGGCGCCGCCGAGCGCGACTACCTGAAACAGAAAGCCGCCGAGGATGCGGCGCCCCCGGAGAGCGCAACCGCGGAGTCTGCGCCGCCCGCCGGTGAGGACACCCCGCAATGAAGCCGCTGGAACTGCTGCGTCTCAGTTTTCTGAACCTCTGGCGCCGCAAACTGCGCACGACACTGACCGTGATCGGCGTCACGATCGGAACAGCGTCGATCGTCGTCATGATGTCGATCGGCATCGGATTCAACAAGCAGTTTATGGACCAGATTCAAAACAGTGCGACGCTGACCATGATCAACATCTACAGCTACGGCGGGGGCGGAGGCGGGATGATGTACGCCACCGACAGCAAGATGGGCGGCGGGGGATCCGACGCATCCGCTGCGCTGACGCGCGACGTCATCGACGGGTTCTACAATCTGGACCATGTCACGGCGGCGTCACCCCGATACAACTTCTCGATCTTCGCCCGCTCGGGTGCTTACGAGAGCTATTTCAACGTCATCGCCGTCACCCACGAGATGCTGGTCGCGATGAACCTTCCGGTCATGGAGGGCGTCATTCCCGAAGCGGAACAGCCGCTGCAGTTTGTGGCCGGCCGCATGACCGCCTTCAACTTTTACAATCCGAAATCGAACGAGTACATCGATTACTGGAGCAACCCCGACGCCGAGCCGCCGATCAACCTGACCGAGGACTCCATCTTCGGCGTCTACGACACCGAGGCGTACTGGCAGTGGCAGTCCGGCATGGGCGACGCCCCCAAGAAATATCTTCTTAATATCGCGGCTTTGGTTGGCGATCCCTCGAGTGAGTACGGCATGTCGGAGCACGACTACAACACCTACTGCGACATCGAGGCCGTCGACGAGCTGTTCGGCAAAATCTTTAAGAAAAAGCCTTGGCCCGGGCAGCAGGTGGACAGCAAGGGCAAGCCCATCGTGCCGATGACGTTTACCGAGGCCGTTGTGCTGGTCGACGACGTCGACAACGTGGCCACCGTCCAGAAACAGATCACCGACATGGGCTTTCAGGCCTACTCCCAGCTCGACACCCTGAAGATGGTGCAGGAGCAGTCGCGCTCAATCCAGTACCTGCTGGCCGGTATCGGCAGCATCTCGCTGCTCGTCGCCGCGATCGGCATCACGAACACGATGATGATGAGCATCTTCGAGCGCACCAAGGAAATCGGTATCTTCAAGGTTTTGGGCTGTTCGTTGCAGAACATCCGCGCCATGTTCCTGACCGAGGCCGCGCTGATCGGGTTCTCGGGCGGCATTCTGGGGCTCGGCATGAGTTTCGGCATCTCGTTTGTCGTCAACAAGCTGGCGAACAACATCTCATTTATCCCGTTCTGGCTGATCGGCGTCGGCATCGGCGTCGCGGTGCTGGTCGGGCTGGTCTCGGGGATTCTGCCCGCGCTGCGCGCGATGAAGCTGTCGCCGCTCGAGGCGATCCGGTCACTGTAATATACTACATTAGAAGACCTCCCGGGCACAGAACGGCGTTCTGTGCCTGGAGGCTTTTTTAAGTTACTAGCTGTTAGTGATTAGTGACTAGTGAATGGAAATACCGCGCGCAAGCGCGCATTTCGGATTTATGGGCAGGATAAAGTGGCCGACGTTGCGCGTGCAGCGCAAACAGTAGACAGAGTTCAGAACCCGTTCCAGCGTCGCGCTGCGAGAACGGTTCACCTTTCACTGATTACTACGCGCAACCATCCGTTCGCCGCTTTGCTCGCCCGCCCACCCGCCCGAATTAATATGGGGGCTGCGCCCCCAAACCCTCTGTTGAAGAAGCGGCGGCGAACGGACAGTGTCGCTTTAGAGTGCAGGAAGGATTAAGGGAAATAGGAATATTGACGCGGGGCGGCAGACGCCGCGGGCGGGGGGGTTGGGGTGGGAGTGTGGGGTGTTTTGGGCGAAACGGC
>JAVBVJ010000103.1:0-6354 GCA_031554355.1 Oscillospiraceae bacterium | reverse complement strand
GTACCAGATGCCGTACGCGATGATGACATCGTTCGCACCCAGCGTCTCGTCGAGCATGTAGTCATCCAGGAACGACGCGGTGCCGTCCATCACAAAGTACAGCATCGCAAAGCCGATCCCGATCAGGTAATCGCGGCGTCCCGCGGTCGGCGACTGCTCCGAGCGGTCGAAGGACAGCAGAATCAGCCCGCCGACGATCAGCAGAATCCCGACAGCCTGCAATGCGCTGACGGTCTGTTTCAGTATAAAGACACAGAGCAGCGTCGTCAACAGACAGGACGCGTTGGCAATCGGTGACGCCAGACTGATTTTGATGTGCGGCAGCATCTTGTAGTAGAACAGCATCGAGCCGATATAGATCGTCGCGATGGGCAGGTACTTGAACAGCGCCGCGAACGAAAAGCCGCCGACGATCGCCCAGTAGATCAGGCAACAGATCCCGTACACCGTGCCGTTCATCGCGAGCAGTTTGAACTCGTCGGCGCGGCCTTCATTCGAGACTTTCTTAAAGATGACGTCCGATGTTCCCCAGCACAGAACCGTTAGAATCGCAAAAACCAACCACATAAAATTACTGTTTCCCTGTTTCCTCTTTGGTGTTTTCAAATACGCTGATCATGCTGATCGCGTCGTCGGGCGGATTGCGGTAATAATCCGTTTTCCGCGCAATCTCCGTGAACCCCGCGTTTTGGTACAGCGCGATGGCGGCGGGATTGTGCGCCCGCACCTCGAGCGTCACCGCCGTGCAGCCCGCCTGTTCGGCGCGCGCGAGCGCCTCGGAAAGCAGCGCGGTCGCGATGCCTTGCCGCCGAAAACGGACGTCGGTGATCACGTCGTTGATGTGCGCGTCCTCAAAGACGATGTGCAGATCCAGCAGTCCCGCCAGATCGCCGCCGGTCTCCGCTACCAAAAAGACGGCATACGGCAGCGCCAGTTCCTGTTCGCGCTGCTCGCGGGTCCACGGGTTTCGGGCGCTCGTTGCTTCCAGCGCGAGAACGGCGTCCAGATCGTCCGCCCGCGCCCCTCGAATTGTTATGCTCATTTCGCCGCCAGCCAACTCTCGCCCTGCCCGACGTCGACCTCGAGCGGCACCGCCATCTCCGCCGCCCGCATCATCTCCTCTTTCAGGACATCCGCGGCGCGCGCGGCGTCTTTTTGGCTGCTCTCGATGATCAGCTCGTCGTGCACCTGCAGAATCAGGCGCGCTTCCAGCTGTTCCGCCAGCAGCCGGCGGCTGACGCGGATCATCGCGATCTTAATGATGTCGGCGGCCGTTCCCTGAATCGGGGTGTTCATCGCGAGCCGCTTGCCGAACGCCTCCAGCATCTTGTTCGAGCTTGCGAGTTCCGGCAGCGCTCTGCGCCGCCCGTACAGCGTCGTCACATAGCCGTCGCGCTTCGCGTTCTGTACCGTCGCGTCGAGATAGGCGGCGACCCCGCTGTACGTCGCGAGATATCCCTCGATGTAGCTCGCCGCCTCCTTCATGCTGACGCCGACGTCCTCGGCCAGCGAGTAGGCGCCGATCCCGTAGACGATGCCGAAGTTCACCGCTTTCGCTCTGCGGCGCAGCTCCGGCGTCACCGCGTCCCGGTCGACCTTGAAGATCTCGCTCGCGGTCTCGGTGTGGATGT
This sequence comes from Oscillospiraceae bacterium, assembly GCA_031554355.1. Taxonomy (GTDB): domain Bacteria; phylum Bacillota; class Clostridia; order Oscillospirales; family Ruminococcaceae; genus JAVBRN01. The sequence continues at coordinate 4,723 of JAVBVJ010000103.1, read as the reverse complement.
CGCGCCCGCTCGAGAACGCCGCGATCATGCGCGTGTCGCCGCTGATGCTGGCGAGCACCCGCAGCTCGATCTGTGAGTAGTCGGCGTCGAGCAGCACAAAGCCGGGTTTTGCAATGAAGAATCCGCGAAAACGGCTGCCCAGCTCGGTTCGCACCGGAATATTCTGTAAATTCGGCTCGCGGGAGCTGATGCGGCCCGTCCGCGTCTCGGTCTGGTTGAAATCGGTGTGCACCCGCCCCGACGCGTCGACCGCGCGCAGCAGGCCCTCGACATAGGTCGCGCTCAGTTTCTGGTAGGTGCGGTAGCGCAGAATATGGTCGATGACCGGGTGCGCGCCGCGCAGTTTTTCCAGTGTCTCGGCGTTGGTCGAGTATCCGGTCTTGGTCTTCTTTCCCGCGGGCAGCCCCAGTGTCTCAAACAGCGCCTCGCCGAGCTGTTTCGGGGAGTTGAGGTTGAACTCTTTGCCGACCAGTTCGTAAACCGCCGCCTGCTCCGCCGCCATGTGCCCGTTCAGCTCGCCGCCGAACTGCCCCAGCCCCCCGGTGTCGAGCAGGAATCCCTCCTGCTCCATGCGCGCCAACACCTCGACGAGCGGCATCTCGATGTCGCGAAAAAGCGCCGTCATTCCCTGCTCCTCGAGCTGCTGCCGCAGCGCAGCGCACAGCGGTTCCAGAGAACCCAGTTCCTCGGGCCCGCCCGAGAACAGCGGCTTGACGCGGTATTCGGCCGCGAGCGACGCGACGGAGTACGCCGACGCCGACGGATTGAGCAGATACGCCGCGATTTTGGCGTCAAAATTCAGGTTTTGCACCGCGCTTCCGTTGTCGAGCGCAAGATGCCACCAACTCTTTGCGTCGGTACAGAGTTTTTCAACCGGCGCAGCCAGCAGCGCCCACAGCATCGGCTCGTCCACCGTCCAAACGGCGGTGCCCGACGCGGCGTAGCAGCCGTCCCCGGTGCGCAGCACACAGCAGCGCTTCAGATCGGCGAGCGCCGAAGCGGTCAGCGGTACCGGTTCACAGGCGGGCAGCGCGGCTGCGGCCGGTCGCGGCGCGGCGGCTTCGGCTTTCAGGTTCAGCCGCTGCAACAGCGAGTGCATCTCGAGATCCGCCAGCATCGACGCCGCTTTTTCGGAGTCGCCCTGCTGCCGGACATAATGCGCGGGATCGACGTCGACCGGCACGGCGCAGTCGATCGTCACCAGCTCCCGGCTCAAGTAGGCCTTGTCGCGGTCGGTCGTCAGCTTGAGTCGAAGGCCGTCGCGGATCGAGGCGTCGCCGAGATGCTCGTAGACGCCGTCGAGGGATTCAAATTGCTGGATCAATGCCAGCGCCGTCTTTTCGCCGACGCCCGCGACGCCCGGAATGTTGTCCGAGCTGTCGCCCATCAGCGCCTTGACCTCGATGAGCTGGCGCGGGGCGATGCCGTACCGTTCCTGCACCGCGGCGATGTCCATCTCTGTCGTCTCGCCCGCGCCGTGTTTGGTCGTCGTCAGCAGGACGTGTACCCGCTCGCCGACCAGCTGCAGCGCGTCGCGGTCGCCCGTCGCGATGGAGCAGAAGTCGTCGTCCGAACTCTCGCAGCGGTGCGCGAAGGTGCCGAGAATGTCGTCCGCCTCGTAGCCGGGCGCCGTAACAATCGTGTATCCCAATGCGCCGAGCAATTCTTTCAGCGGCTCGACCTGCTCCGACAGCTCGGGGGGCGACGGTTTGCGCGTCCCCTTGTACTGCGCGTAGCGGTCGTGCCGGAACGTCTTTTCGCGCACATCAAACGCGATCGCGACGGCGTCGGGCTTGACCTGATCCGTCAGTTTCAGCAAAATGCTTAAAAACCCGTAGATCGCGTTGGTAAACCGGCCGTCCTTGGTCGTCAGCAGTTTGACGCCGTAGAACGCCCGGTTCAGCACACTGTGTCCGTCGATGCACAATAATTTCATAGCACTTCTCTCCCGGCTGAAAATCTCGTTTATTATATCATATCCTGTTTCTTTGTGGTACAATATCGTCAATTAACTTCGCAAAAATGCCGTTCGAATCGCATGGACGGCCCCTGCGCAGAAAAACCATGGTGGTAGAATGAGAGCTTTCCCGTTTCCGATCGAGCGAACCGCGCTGCTTGCGCCGATGGCCGGCGTGACCGACAGCGCCTTTCGTCTGCTGTGCCGGGAACAGGGCGCGTCGGTCTGCGTCAGCGAGATGATCAGCGCGAAAGCGCTCACGATGGCCGACAAAAAGACCGCGCTGCTGATGGCGTTTACGCCCGCCGAGCGCCCGTTCGGCATCCAGCTGTTCGGGTACGAGCCCGCAACGATGGCGCAGGCCGCTGCGATGGTAGAGGCGCGGTTTCAACCCGATTTCATCGACATCAACATGGGCTGCCCCACCCCGAAAATCACCGGAAACGGGTCGGGTTCCGCGCTGATGCGGACGCCCGAAACCGCCGCGGAGATCACGCGCGCCGTCGTCGAGGCGGTGTCGCTGCCCGTCACCTGCAAGATCCGCGCGGGCTACAGCGAGCTCACCGCTCCGGCGCTCGCGCCGCTGCTCGAGCAGGCCGGCGCCGCGCTGCTCGTCGTGCACGGGCGCACGCGGGACCGCATGTACAAGCCGCCTGTCGACCTCGACGTCATCCGCGCCGTCAAGCAGCGCGTCGGCATCCCGGTGGTCGGCAACGGCGATGTCTTTACGCCGCAGCTCGCCGAACGGATGCTGTCCGAGACCGGCTGCGACGCCGTGATGATCGGGCGCGGCGCGCTGGGCAATCCCTTTTTGTTTTCGGCGGTGAGCAGCGATCTCGCCGGTGTTCCCCACACCCCGCCGACCGTCGAGCAGCGCATGGACGCACTGCGGCGGCAGGTTCACCTGATGAGCGAATATAAGGGCGCGTTTCTGGCATTGCGCGAGGCGCGCAAACACGCCGCGTGGTACACCAAAGGGCTGCGCTGCGCCGCGAAGATCCGCGCGCGTTCCACCGAGTTGAGCACACCCGACGATCTCGAGCGGTTTATCGACCTCGTGCTGAAAAGCAACCCCGAAGAGGCATAACCCCATCGTAAAACACATAAAAAAAGACGACCCGCAAAAGGGTCGTCTTTTTCGTCTTGGTGAAAAGACAATTTAGGCAATCGGATACATAAAGATCGCCATAATGATAGAAACAGCCAAAACGATCAGCGGGATAACCGTACAAATCATACCGATGTATTTGTATCCCTCTTTGTGGCTCAGGCCACAGACCAGCAGCGTGGTTACAACCGCGCTGGAATGCGGAAGCGAGTCGAGACCTCCGGCCGCGATCGAAGCAATTCTGTGGAACGCTTCGGGATTAACGCCTTTTTCAATAAAGGCCGGGCCGAGCGTCGTCATAAACAACTGCAGGCCGCTGCTGGACGAACCGGTGATGCCGGCAAGGATGTTTACCGCGATGCCGGTGGAAATGTACGGATGGAACGTCAAGCCCATCGCGATGCCGACAAACGCCTTAAAGGCAACCGTCGCGGCAACGATCGAACCAAAGCCGACGATGGACGCGATGCCGATCATGGGAACAACGCCGTTTTTCAGTCCTGTGTTAACGGTCTTGAGTTTATTCTCAAAACGTTTCCAGTTGAAGAGCAGGCAGACCAGAATGCTCAGAGACAACGCGATAACAACCGCGAATGTCGCCGGAATCAGCGCCGCAAGCGATTTGATAAGGCTGAGCGGAACAAGAATGCCGATAACAATGATCATGGGCAGGAAAGCGATAAAAGCGTTGGGCAGATTCGAACGGTCGATCTCACCATCAAGATCCTTGTCGTTCGGACCGGGAATAAAGTGCTCGCCCGCGGCTCTCAGTTTCTTTTCCTGTCTGTTGAGATACAGCACGCCGAGTACAATCATGATAACGGTTGCAACAATGCCAATTACCGGCGCCGCGGTCGCAGTTGTTCCCAACGTACGGGTCGGAATAATGTTGGTCAACGCCGGGGTTCCGGGCAGCATGGTCATTGTGAATGTACCCGCGCCAAGCGAAGTCGCGCCGACAATCAATTTTCTCGGAATATCCGCTTGTTTGAACAAAATGTTGGCCAGCGGCAAAACCGTAAAGATAACGATAAATACATTGACGCCGCCATAGGACAACAGCGCGGTAGCGAGCGCAACAACGATTACCGCGTTTTTGGCTCCGAACCAGTCGGCCAATTTAAGGGCGACCGCTTTCGCGGAACCACTGTCTCCCATGACTTGGCCGAACAGGGAGCCAAAGATAAACATCAGGAGATAGCCGGTCACAAACGAACCTGCGCCACCGCCAAACTTCGTGAGCATATCCCAGAAGTAGGCGATAAAAGAAGTGTAGGGTCCTGCAGCCGCAATCGCCGCATCCGTTCCGCCAGATGCGACAAGCGCGTCGGCGGCAACCTGTCGTGCTGCTTGAATGGATTCCCACGAAATCGCGTTGGTCAGAATGACAACCAGCGAACACAGGAATGCAACCAGCATAATGTCCCAGCCCTTGTAGCACAAAAAGACCAAGAGCGCGAGTGCAAATAGTAATCCGACAATGCCAATGATAACTGAAGCAGTCATAAGTTCCTCCATCTTGTTTTTGTGTGGAAATTGGTTTGTGGGGCGGTCCAAGAAACTGAGATCGTGCCTGCGTATTCAAATTTGCCGCATTCGCACTATTCCATCTTTTTAATGTCACCCTTCACAAGCAGTTTCGCTTGTGTTTTCGCCTG
>JAVBVJ010000149.1:0-22748 GCA_031554355.1 Oscillospiraceae bacterium | reverse complement strand
GTACCCGAACATAACAGCATTTAAAATAAACGACAATAATCAAAAAAAACTAATATACAATACGCGGTGGATCTCCTACTATGAATTTAGTAATTCCGAATGTGGCGTGAGAAAACACGAAGGAGGAGCGAAAACATGGCGCGCGTAAAGAAGCAGTATCCGGAGGATTTCAAGACCTCGTTTGGATTTTCGACGATGACATGGCCGGTCGCGGCATCGACCATTTTCATCTCCAACTTTTTCATGATCTATCTCACCGACTACTCCGGTATCGACAGCGCGGTCGGCAAGGCGGGGTTCGCGGCGGCGTTCGGCACCGTGCTGCTGCTGGTCGCGCGGATCATCGACCTGATCGACGACCCGATGCAGGCGTGGCTCATCGACAACTCGAAGGACGGCAGGCTCGGCAAATACCGCAAGTACGCCTTTCTCAACATCATTCTGGTGACGGTCGCGGTTGTGTGCATCTTCAGCCTACCCGCCGCCGTGAAAGCAAGCCCGGTGCTGCTCTGCATCTGGGTGGGGTTCTTCTACATCCTCTACGAGTTCGGCACGGCGTTCAGCACCTCGATGCCGCTGCTGCAAAAGACGACCTACGACACGAAACTGCGCACCAAGCTGACCATGCTCATGCGCATCTGGATGATTGTGATTCTGGTGCCGGTGTACTTCTACATTCCGGTCGTCACGGCGGTCGACAGCAAAGTCGGCAACATCGGACGCAGCTTTTCGCTGGTCGTGACGGCGCTGATGATCGTGCTCGGCGTCATCTCGTTCTTCGGCGTTCTGGGACTCAAAGAGTTGCCGGAGAAACCGTCGGCGCAGCAGGAGGTCAAGGAAAAACTCCGTTTCCGCGAAGTGATTCAGATGTTCGCCAAAAACAAACCGCTGCTGGTGCACGCCGGTGCGATGCTGCTCAGCAATCTGGTTTTCGGACTGACCTCGGCGGTCAGCATCTACTTTCTGAAATGGTACTATTGCGCTGATTTCGCGACCGGCGCCGTCGACGCTATCAAGTATGCCGAGATCTACGGCCTGTTCGCGCTCTCGGGTCTGGTACCCAACTTCATCGCGCCGTTCTTCGCCGGCCGCGTCATCAAAAAGGCCGGAACCTACGCCCGCGCCACCGGCTTCTGCCTGATCGTCACGATCGCGGCGTACGCGCTGATGGCGGTCGCGTTCTACACCGGCATCCTGCAGGTCAGCCCGGTGATCTTCACCGTCATCAACTTTATCGCGGGCCTCGCGATGGGCACCGCCGTTATTCCGCAGACGCTGCTTTGGACCGAGGGCGCAGACTACGCCGAGTACCAGAGCGGAAAAAGAATGAGTGCGCTCGTCAACTCGGCGGCCAACATTCTGGGCAAGGCGCAGACCGCGCTGTCCACCGTCATTCTCGGCGGCGTGCTGATCGCGGCCGGGTACAGTGTCAACAACGAGACCGGAAACTATATCGGAGACCTCGCCCGATTGCCGAAAATGATCAGCAGTTTCGGGTTCATCATGACGGTTGTGCCCGTCATCGTGATGGTGCTGGCTTACCTGCTCTACAAGTTCCTCTACCCGCTCACCCCGGAAAAGCAGAAGGAAATGATCGACACATTGGCGCAGCGCCGCGGAGAGGCCGAAGGCGTGAGCGCAGAGTAAGATCTTTAGTAAAACGAAATCGAAAAAGCTGTCGATGGTATTCGACAGCTTTTTTTGTTTGTGGTAGAATGTCAAAAAAGAATCTGGCGGAGACAAAATGGAATTTGAGCAATTGTTTAAAAGAATATCACCGAACGAGATTCCCGAGGATGTCTTTTCTCTTTTCGGAACGATTTTTCCGGTGGTTACCGTTCGGACGTCAGAGGGCTGTAACGCGATGGTCGCGAGCGGCGGTGGTTTGGCGGTTCACTTCAGAAAGCCGGCGGTATGGCTGATCTTTCCGACAAAAAGATACACCCTTGAGCTGATAAAAAAGGAACAGATGTACACGCTTTCCTTTTTCGCGGATAGCCTTCGGGAGCGGTTTATGGTTTTGGGAACGAAGTCGGGTCGCGACAGCGACAAAATGAAAGAGGTGGATCTGACGGCGATCGAGACACCGCTCGGCAATTGGGCGTTCGCGGAGGCGCGCATCATCATCGAGTGCAAGCTGACACAGATAACGACGCCGGACGTCGTCGATTTCTACTCGGAGGAGTCGAAGACCTACCTCGCCGAGGCATACACCGACGCCGACGAGATCCGCCAATACGTATTCGGCGAGATCACGGCCGTTTGGGTCGGCGTTTGACGAATAGAGCATAAAAAGGCAACCCGCCGTCGGCGGGTTGCCTTTTTTGTCGATCACTCTATCTACGAATCTGTGCCGCGCGGTCGCCGAGCAGGTCGCAGACCTGATCGAGCGCGGGCAGGATGTACTCGTTCGCCCACCGCTGCTGGCCGTCGCGGTTCAGGTGGATGCCGTCCTTGACGAACAGCGCCGTGTCGAAGCTGCCGTTTTGATAGGTCATCGCGTTGGCGTCGACAAAGATCATGTAGTCGTGCTCGGCGCACAGCGCCTCCAGCTGCCGGTTGATCTCGATCGTCATGTCGGCGTATTCGCTGCGGCCGGGCAGCAGCAGCCCGCTCATGACGACGAACACGGCGTCGGGCAGCCGCGCGTGGAACTGCGTGTACATGTCGCGCTTGTAGGCCATGCACCCCGCGATCTTCTCGGCGTCGGTGCCCTTCATCAGAATGTAGTCGTTGGAGCCGGTCTGGAATACGACGATGGTCGGGTTGTAGGGGAACAGCAGCCGGTCGGCGTACTGCACGAGATCCTTGTCGGTCGAGCCGCCGAACCCGTGGTTGACGATGCGGTAGCCCGGCATGTCGGTTTGGATCTCGGTCCAGCGCGTGAAGTTGGAGGCGCCGTAGAACACGATGCCGCCCGCGTTTTGGGCGGGGTCGCTCGCGCGCTCGAGGCTCGAGATCTTCATGTTGCGGAACGGCCCGAAGAAATTTGCGCCGAGAAAGATCAGGAACGCCAGTGCCAGAACCAGCACAACAGCGAGAACGATCATCAGAATTTTTAACCCCTTTCGTTTCGGTTTCATGCGATGCTCCTTCAGTGTTTTTGCGCCGCGTCAAACTGCTGTTGCGTCTGACTCAGCAAGATGATTTTCAGAATATTGCCGCAGCAGCGCCGCAGATCCTCCACGGGCAGGGAACCGTTTTTCAGCGCGGCGCGGATCGCTTTTTTGCTCGAGTTGCCGCCCGGCATGATGAGGTCGTTGCCGACGGCGAGCGCGACGGCGCTGTCGCCCATGCCGCGCGTCGTCGAGAGCCAGTCGGTCATGACGAGGCCGTCAAAGCCCCACTCGTTGCGCAGCACTTTGGTGCAGAGGTCGTAGCTGTTGGGCGTGTAGACGTCGTTGACCTTGTTGTAGCTGGTCATAACGCAGCGCGCACCGCCCTCCTGCATCGCAATCTTGAAGCCCTTGAGGTAGATCTCCCGAAGCGCGCGCTCCCCGACATTGCTGGACATGCGGTTGCGGTTCGTCTCCTGGTTGTTGGCCGCGAAGTGCTTGAGCGTGACGAAACAGCCGTCGACGCGCTGCACGCCGCGGGTGACGGCGGCGGCGATTTTTCCGCTGAGCAGCGGGTCCTCGCTGAAATACTCGAAGTTGCGCCCGCACAGCGGGTTGCGGTGAATGTTCATGCCGGGCGCGAGCCAGATCGTCACGCCGTACGCCGCCATCTCGTCGCCGACCGCCCGGCCCACCTGCTCGACGAGATCGGGGTTCCAGCTCTGCGCCAGCGCCGTGCCGACCGGGAACGCGGTGGTGAACTGGTAGTAGAGCGGGCCCTGACTCTCCTTGCCGAACAGAAGACCTTTCAGCAACCGCGGCAGGTAGGCGTAGACGCCGAGCTGTTCATCGACCATGCGCAGCGCGCCGCGCTTGTTCAGCACCGAGGTGCGCTGCAGGCGCAGTCCCGCGGGGCCGTCGCTGAGCACGATGTTGGGCAGCCCCTTCTTTTGCAGCGCCGATGTCGTGTTGCCCGAGGCGCCGGGGACGCGGATAAACGGGTTGCCGCCGAACATGCCTGCGCCGACGGTCAGCTCGACCATCTCGTCGGTCGTCAACGCGTTCAGTTTCTCGGCGACGTCGGGCGCGTCGCAGACCGGCGGGGTGGTATAATCGAAGGTCTGCGTCACGACGTCGGCGGCCTTGACGGCGATGTGCGGCGTGCCGGCCGGAATCGAAATCTCCTGGTTCGACGGCGGCGACAGTTCCTCGAAAGGCGCGGTAACGGGACAGATCGCGTCGTGCCGCGAGACGACGGCGTCGCCGTCGAGATCGAGCGCGGCGGCCGCGGCGGTGTCGGCGCTCGAGCTGCCGGCCAGCACGAGATAGCTGCCCCGCTCGAGAATCATGGCATGCGCGGCGGCGTCGTAACCGGCGAAGTCGGTCAGATCGAAACGAAGCGAGAGCGCCTCGGTCTCGCCGGGTTTCAGCTCCCGCGTTTTCGCGAAGGCGGCGAGCTGCTGGTACTCGCGGGGCAATGTGCCGTTCGGGCAGCGCAGGTAGACCTGCGCGACGGTGCGCCCGCTGTACGTTTTTCCGGTGTTCCGCGCCGTCACCTGTACCGTGACGCAGGTCTTTTCGACGGCAACGGACTGCGTGTCGATGCGGAACGTCGTGTAGCCGAGACCGTAGCCGAACGGGTAGCGCGGTCTAACACCGAACGTGTCGAAGTAGCGGTAGCCGACGTAGATACCCTCCTTGAGGTCGGCGTGGTCGGTCACGCCCGAGAGCACACTGTACTCCTCCCCGAACGGGATGTCGTCGTAGCGGTTGGCCCAGCTGTCGGTCAGGCGGCCGGACGGGGTGATCTTGCCGGTCAGAAGGTCGGCGAAAGCGGTGCCGCCCTCGGTGCCCTGCTGGCACAAGAACAGCACGGCATTGACGCCGGGGATGTCATCGAGCGGGCGCAGATCCATCGAGGAACCGGCGTTGATGACAAGAATCGTCTTTTTGTAGCCCGCCGCGACCGTTTTCAGGTTCGCGATCTCGATGTCCGACAGCGTGTAGTCGTGCGCCGAGAGCAGGCGGTCGGCGCACTCGCCGGACTGCCGCGCCACCACATAGACGCAGATGTCGGTATCACTTGCCGCGATGTCCTGCGCCGTGATCAACCGTCCGAACGGGTACTTGAACGGGGTCTCCATAATGTTGATGATGTCGGCGAGCTTGAAGTGCCGCAGTTTTTTCTTGATGTCGCTGCCGAACGCGTCGTCGGCGCGCTGAAACTCGGCGGCGTAGTCGTCGATCCACGCTTTGGTCGTCACGGTGAATCCGGCGTTCTCTAGCCCCTCCAGTATGGTGACGCTGTGGCGCTCGTTGACCTCGCCCGAGCCGGTTCCGCCCTTGATTGTCTTCGCGGCGCCCGCGCCGTACAGCGCGATGTTGCCCGGTACAATCGGCAGCGCGCCGTCGTTTTCCAGCAGCACCATACCCTCGGCGGCCGCGGCGTAGGCGACCTTGCGGTTGGCGGTCTCGAGCGCGGTGACGCTGCTGTCGGTCGTTGCTCTCGTGTTCGGAACCATAAGCTATCCTCCTATGCGGTCTTTGATGAAGGTCAGAATCTCTTCGGCCGCGTCGTCGGCGATGGCGCTGCGGCGCAGGTCGTTGATGAAGGAATGGTACGCGCCTTGGTACAGCACCGTGCGGGAATAACCGCCCGCCGCCTCCAATTTTTTGCCGTATTCGATGCCGTCGTCGCGCAGGCCGTCGATCTCGGCGACCAGCAGCAGCGCGTCGGGCTGCGGCGCTTTGAAATCGGCGCACATCGGCGAGACGTAGGGCGACCGGCGGCTCGCTTTGTCGGGTAGGTAGACAGTGCGCGAGAGACGGATGCCCTTACCCATACCGGCGTAGGCGTGTCCCTTGATGCGGTAGCTCTCGCTGTCGACCTTGTCCATGTCGGTGACGGGGTAGAGCATGATCTGGCCGCGCGGCGCGGTTTTGCCGTCGTCGATGCGCTTGAGCGTCAGTGCCGCAGTCAGGTTGCCGCCCGCCGAGTCGCCGCAGATAAAGATACAGCGGTCGTCGCAGGGGTAGTTGGACAGCACATAGTCGAGCGCGGCTGCGCACTCGGTGAGCGGCACGGGGTGCCGTACCTCGGGCGAGACGTTGTAGTTGACCGCCGCGGCGATGCAGCCCGTCTGATCCGCGACCAGACGCAGCAGCCCTTCGTTCATGATGAAATCGCCGCCCATGAACCCGCCGCCGTGGATGTAGAAAAACAGCGGCTTTTTGCCGTCGGACAGATCCTTCCGCGCGTACACCGTGATGCCGATCGGCTTGGGGGCGCCCGGCAATTCGTGCCGTGTGTTCTCGAGCGGGTGGGCGCATTCCGGCATCACGGGCAGGACGAGGCCCTCCGGAATGCGGAACTTCTCGATGTTTTTCAGCACGAACCAACGCACGACGAACAGCGGCAGATATTGGATGAAATTCAGATTGCTCTGTTTGGCCAATGCGGCCTGTTCGAACGCGCTCAAGGCGATTGTTTTCTCGACCAATGCCATTTTCTATTCCTCCGCAGTGTTTGATGACAGATTATCGGCGCAAAAGAAGACCGAGCAGTCGCCGTACGGCGTGTCCTTTTCGGTGTACTGGAGAACGGTGCGGCCGCCGTTCGGGAAATCGGTCGCGGTGCTTTTTTCCAGCGTTGCGCGGCGCAGAAAGCCGGCGTACCAGCCGACGAACGCGAACGGCAGCGCCGCGACCTGATGCGAGATGCGCAGCTGATCGAAGCCTGTCAGTTTTGCGATTTCGTCGAGCTGCGCGGCGTAGGCGTCCAGCCGCAGCGCGGGGTCGAAGAACAGAAACGCGCCCGGGTTGACGGCGTCCCCCGCAAAGATCGTTTTGGAGCGGGCGTCGAGTGCGATCATGCTGCCGGGCGTGTGGCCGGGCACACCGACAAAGCGAATCTCCCGCCCGCCCAAATCGAACCGCATCTCCTCCGGCATCGGCAGAATCTCGGTCGAGAAATGCGGCTTGCGCCTGAACTTTGCGTACAGCAGCACCAGCCGCAGCGTCGGCGCGACCTTCAGCCCGTAGTCCATCAGAATGTCCTGCTGCTGCTCCAGGTAGTCTCCCGTCAGGTTGGGCAGGTCCGGCCCGTTGACATAGACGCGCTCGAACTGGCCGTTGCCCAGCGCGTGGTCGGCGTGGACATGCGAGTTGACGACGATCAGCGGTTTGTCGCACACCTTCTTCACCGCGGCCCGCAGATTGCCGAAGTTGTAGCCGGTATCGATGAGCAGCGCTTTCTCGTCGCCGACAATCAGGTGCGAGCCGACGCCGACCATCTCGAAGAACGAGTAGACGCCATCGCCGTGGTCGGCGACCTTGTAGTATCCCATAACGACCTCCTTTGCGCGAGATGCCTAAAACTTTATCTATATTGTAGAATTTTCTATCACAACAATATATCGGAAATTTTGGGTAAATATCAATTAATTTTGCAAATCTCGGTTTTGCGTGCTACACTTGGACAAACGAGCAGAGGAGGGGACGGCTTGGCACCCGAAAAATTCCGGATCCAGCAGTTTTATCAAAGCGCGCTCTACGACAAGCGCGAGGCGTCGTGGAACCATGTGCCCTACGAGCGCGAGCTGATTATTCTGGAGATGGTCAAGCGCGGCGATGTCGAGCGCCTGCACGACATCACCTCGTTCTTTGTGGCGCGCGATCACCTCTCGAAGAACGCGCTGCGCCAGCGCCAGTACGAGATGGTGGCGTCGGCCACGCTGGTCACGCGATGGGCGGTGGAGGGTGGCCTCGACATCGAGACGGCCTACAGCCTCGCGGACGCCTACATCAACGCCGCCGACAGCTCGCGCGATGCCGCTGAGATTCTGGCGCTGATCCGGGAGCTGCCGCTGCATTTCGCCGCGCTGGTGCGCGAGCGCGCGCAGAGCCGCGCCTTCTCGCGCCCGATCATCAAATGCGTCGAGTATATCGAGAGCAATCTCCACAGCGCCATCACATTGGGCGATCTCGCCGCCCACGTCGGCCGGAACGCCTCCTACCTCTCGGTGCTGTTCAAGAAGGAGACGGGCCAAAACATCTCGGCGTTCATCTTGAAAAAGCGGCTCGACGAGGCGCAGGAGCTGCTCGCCAACACCGAGATGCCGATCTCCCAGATCGCCGACACCTTGATGTTCAACTCCCAGAGCTACTTCACCGCGATCTTTCTGAAACAGACCGGTGAGACGCCGGGACAGTTCCGCAAGCGGGTTTTCCGCAACCACCGCAAGGAGAAATAGCGGGAAATATTGTAAGTAGAATGAAAAGCACGCCGCTCCCGTTCGAGGAGCGGCGTGCTTTTCTTATAACGCTGAATTGTGGGCTATTTTTCCTCCGGGATCAAGCGGGCCATCACGGGCCGGTACATGAATTTCAGAAAAATATAACCGAGTGCCCCGACGACCGCGACCGGGATGCTGATCAACTGCAACAGACTTAGGATGATCAGAAAGACCCGCTCCGCGCCGGGTGTGAGGATAATGCCGATTGTGTTCAGCAACGCGGTGCTGCCGCTGGACAGCGCGAACAGCAGGGCGGTGGCGACAAAACCGTACACGCCGGTCTGTTGGGTGATGTTCATGGTCACAAACAATCGGTTGATGTTTTTCTCCTGGATGTGGATGCCGTGGTAGGGAACGCTTCCAAGCTTTATGCCGGACCCTCGTAGCGTTGTAACGCTGTAGTGGGCTCCGAACCGGTTGACAATTTTCGCATGGTGGTAGAGACCGGGATCGGTGATTTTTTTGTAGTTCTCGTGCAGCCGTATGGAGTCGAACAGATACTTCTTTTTCGTCTCGCTCAGCGCCTTAACCGCGCCGTGGCTGATGCCGCCGCCGCGGTGTTTGAGGGCGACAAAGCTGTTGTAGAAGATCGGGATCTCCAGCTCAGCGATCTTGATGTGCAGCGGAACATCCTCGACAAGAAAATAGCTTTCGTCGTATTTCCCGTATTTTTCAAAGAACGCCCGCTTGAAGCAGAAGCTGGTCGAGGGCAGACAGGCGCTGTACAGCAGCACGTTCCGAAGACCCTTGTAGTCCTTCGCGTCGACGAGCCGGCGGACGGACGGCGCGAAGTAGTAGTTGTCCAGCCGGGTCAGCGTCTCGTCGTACATCGCGGTCTGCGCGATCTCAATGTAACAATCCTCATGTCCCTCTTCCTCGAAGCCCCGGACATAGCGCGACAGCGCGTCGGTGCCGTTCAGCGCGTCGTCGGCGGCGAGAAACATCAGATAGTAGCCCGACGCGAGATCGATCACGCGGTTCAGGTGGCGCACCGTTCCGAGGTTCTTTTCTTCGTGGTTGACGACGACGGACAGAATGTTCTCCCGCTTGTGCTCGCGGATGTACTGCTCGATGAGCGCCTGCGGAAACACATCCGAACCGTCATCGCTGATGATCAGTTCAATCTGCTCGTAATCCTGTGCAAAAATCGATTCCAGCGCGTCGTACAGATGCTCGAAATTCCTGTAGCAGACAATGCCGATCGAAATCGTCTTATTGCTCATGGCGGCCCCTCCTGTTCAGCAGTTTTCGGAAAAGAAAATAGAGATGGGTGAACAGCCACTTCAGTACCAGGAACAGGAAGATGGCCGCGAAAATCAAAAAGACAACCGAGTACAGCGCTTCCATATGGACCAGCACGTTCGCGGTGGGGAAGTCGAAGTACTTCAGCGCCGCAAAGATCACCATGATGATGAAGGATACTTTTAGCAAGCCGGTGTTGATCTTGATCTGCAATGGCAGGGGGGCGGGCGGCGACAGGTAAAGCACATCAATGACAGAGAGCAGCGCGTTGCGGAGATGCAGCTTGATCTTGTCGCCCGCGGATGCGTTCAACCAGACGCTCTCAATCTGCCCGGCCAGCTGCACCTTTTTGATCAGCTGTTTGCACTTCAGCCGGGATGTGACCGGATAGTTTTGGGCCACATAGGGCTGCAGATGGGTTTTCAGCGCGTCGACATACTCGTTCGAGTGCATCAGATCCTCGTACCACATAATCTCGGGCTGGTAGTGTCTTCCCGAGATCAGATAACGGTCGACCGATACAAAATCCAGAAACTGGAACCGCTTGTCCTGTTTGAGCATGTTGAAGAGGGTCATGAAAACCGGCAGGGTCGCGTACTCGGAGGTGAACGCGCCGCACTCCCGCAGCGATGCCGTTTTAAACAGGGCGGCGTCGGGGGAGAGGATATAGGTAAACGGGAAGGTCGCGAGCATGTACAGCATCCCGTACGGGTTGTCGACGTGCTGCACCTCGATGTAGCCCTCGTGGCTGGGCTCAAACCGATTGCAAGTTTTGTTGTAGGTCCGCGTGAACAGGATGTCGGCGCCGGAGGACGGAATGATGTTCATCAGCACCTCCAGCGACTCCTCGGAATGGAGGGCGCAATCGGGGGAGATGAACTTGATAAACTCCCCGGACGCCAACCGCAAACCGTCGAAATACTGCTGTTGCTCGCCGTCATAGCGCTCCTGCCGGTAGACGATCGTGTTTCGCAGATTTTCCCGCTTGTGCTCCTCGATGTAGTCGGCGATCTCCTTCTCGTCGAAATCGCTGCTGCAGCCGTCGCACAGAATGAGCTCAATGTTTGCGTACTTTTGCGCGAGAACCGCGGAGATGCTCGACAGCAGAAAGTCCTTTCGGGACTCCGAGGCCAGTAGAACTACGGATATCAAAGGTTTCATAAACTACATCCAATCTCGAGTTTCGCGGCGCTGCGGTGCAGGGCCGTGTCGTACAGAACCGCGCGGTGGTAGACAGCATCAGATCTCAAGCAGGCGGTAGAGCGTCTCGGCGTATTTCTCCGATTGATAGAGGGAAGCGCCGGGCTTCAGGCGGGCGATCGCTTCTTTGATTTTTTGCCGCAGCGGGTCGTTTCGGGCGGCGCCGGCGGCTATTTTGATAAAGTCCGCGTCGTTTTCAGCGACCAGTTCGCTGAGCCCGAAGTAATCCAGAATGTAGGAGTCCCCCGAGAGCAGGCCGGTATCGCGGAGCGTGACCACGGGGACATTGTGGGTGAGCGCGAGGCTGACGGTGGTTGAGCCGCCGACCGGGTAGGAGCTGAGCAGCACATCGACAATGTTGAAGATATTCTCCGCAACGTCGATCGGCATAATTGATAGAATCTTGATGCGCTCCCGTTCGGTAAAGTCGTTTTCCCGCATGATTTTGTCGAGGGTGGTGTGCAGGAACCGGACGCCGAACGTCAGATCCCAGCCCGGATTGCAGGGCGCCATTAGAAGCACAGCGTTGTCGACCGCTTTCAGCAGTTTGACAAAACGGTCCAGCTGCTCATAGGTCAATTTCGCGGACGCGCCTGCGTTGTAAAAGACGACCGCATCCTCCGGGATACCGATCTCCTCCCGGGTAATCTGGCGGAAATGCACCTGCTGGTTGTCGCCGAAATTGTAGAAAAGCGTGTCGAACTCAATCGGTTTTTCAACGGTGTCGTAGTGGTCGACACCCCTCCGCTTCGGCACGAAGATGTAGTCGAAGCTGTCACTGCCGGAGGACGAGGAGATGATGGAGTTCTGGCTGACCATGATGGTGGCAAGCTTGGAGGATTTCAGATAGCGCATGGGATCCGCTTTGATGGTGGAAACGTTGTAGTCGATTAGCAGATCGAGGTCGGCGCGCAGGATATCCTGGTACAGGCGGATCATGCTCTTCGTTTCGAAGGTCTTGCCGACCAGTGTTTTCAGCTCGCGCTTAAAGTAGTCGTCGTTGTCGGTGATGCGGTCGCGAACCCCATGGGAAAAGATAAAGAGCTCCACTTTGTCGGGATCCAGCCCGCGCAGGTCGTTGCAGATACAGATCGCGTCCGTCGACTTCCCGAGAGTTCTGCACAGAACGCCGATTTTTTTCTTTTTTGAGTAATACACATCCTCGAACTCGTGGAACGCGGCGATTCGGCAGTCGGGCAGCGCCAGCGCCGAGTAGCGGTCGGACGCGGGTTGCTCCGGCTCGTCCGGCGGGCTCTGAGACTCGAACAGATCCCGGTACACGATCCGTGACAGCGTCGTCAGGCGCGTCATGATCGCCAGCGAGTCGCCGCGGCCCTGCAGCACCGCTGTGGAGAAATCCAGATCCAGCAGAAAGGCCAGAAAAGCCTGTTCGTTTCCGAAGCCGCTGTTTCGCTGCGCTATTTCGATGCCCTTGTCCAACAGGCGGATCGCCCAGTGGGAGTGCCGCTCGCCGTCCGCGATCTTGCTGAAAACCACTATCCTTTTATACCCGAACAGCAGGAAGTTCAGGATATTTTTCGGCAGCCGGTCGACGGCGAGATCCAGCAGCGCCTCGCTCTCATAGCAGGCGCAGTACAGACTTTTCAGGACGATCAGCTTGTACAGTTCCTGATCCTCCAGCGTATCGATGTGATTCAGCCGGTCCAGAATGGCGGCCTTTTCCTGCAGGTTTTGCTCGTTGTTGAACAGATAGACGAGCCGCAGGTTGCTGTCGATGGTCAGCGCGGAAAAATCGTCGCAGCGATAGAGCTGGCTTTTGACGGCGCAGCTCAGGTCGAACAACCCGAAATCGTCGCTGTTTGTGACCAGATCCGTCTTGTAGAGGGGGGAGTCCTGCAGCATGTACAGCAACTTGAAGTACAGATGAAAGAGCGCCTCCGCGTTGGTCGAGGTCTGCGCTTTTTTCAGGATCTGCGCGTTGACGGCCTCGCAGCCCGCCCGGTCGGTGAGCGCCGACGCGTACAGGCGCTCGAACGCGGCGAAATCCAGCGCGGCCAGCGCGCCTCTCAGCGGCTCGAACGCCCCGGAATCCAGCAGCGCGCTGTAATGGTCGCGGTGGCGGCCCAACACGATGTCGCGGAAACAGTCGATCGCGCGGGTATGGCCCAACCCGTTTTTCTCGTTGTAGTAGTTGAGGTCGATGAGCGGATGCGGTTCGATCATCGCCGCGGGGTTTTTGGTGTAAAGCAGGCGGATAGCGTCCGCGCCCTCGCCCAAAAGCTCGGCCTGCAGATTCATGTAGGCCATGTCGATCAGCGGCATGGGCGGGATGCCCTTGAGGTGATCTCCGGCGATAAACGTGTAGAAGCTTTGCTTTGGTTGTGACGCGTCCACGTCGGTGTAAAGATTGAGCTTGTTATTGTAGTATCCTTCGTCAAAAAAACAGGCGGGGCTCAAGTGGTGGTGTTTTCCGGCGATGACATAATAGATCTTCGCGAGCAAACTGCCCCTGTGAAAGCCGTACTGCTGCGAGAAAAACGCGTAATCGAAATAGCCGTCTCGAATGATCCGGATGGTGCTGCCGACCTCGGAAAACCGCATCTTGAGGATCTCGATGCCGAAGGAGGGGCTGGCAAAATACCAGAGCTTGTAGAATTTGGAATTCGAGCGGTAGGCGATGTCCAGTTTTCGCTGTGCCCATTCTTTTGAGAAAATCCGGTACTGTTCCCGCGGGATCTTGGATTCTTCCGGCGAAATGGAATCGACGGGGAATTGAAAACGGAGTTCCGACGGCCTCGTCACGCCTTTCGGCTGATTCGTTTTTTGCGCCAATCGTTCCTGAAGATAGCGGACGATCCGGCTCATGATTTCAAGATCGGCGTAGAGCTCCATCTTTTTCATTTCCGGGAACCGGAAATCATAACAGAACCGAATAAAGTCCCGGTAATACCGCGTCTGCGCCAGGTTCAGATTCGCGAAATCGACGTCATCCGAGGAGATCCCGTCGCGATGGCGCCGGAATAGCGCACAGGAAGCATTTGTGTGCACCATCGTCTTTCCGGCGAACACCATCCTGCACATAAAGGGGTAGTCCTCCCAATAGGGATACGCCTTGTCGAACAACCCGACGTCGAAGAAAGCCGAGCGCTTGATCAGTGCGCTGAGAAGGCCAGCAAACATCTTGTATCCGCCGTACTGGCTGCTGAGCAGCACGGTTCTTTTCAGCAGCTCCCGCGAGGGGTTCGCGGGCAGGTTGGCGAAGCTGGTGGGGATCGGTTTCAGACACATCTGGGGGTTGTCCAGATGCACCTTTGTGCTCTTGTCGCTGAACCAGTAGAGGTTGACGAACGCCATGTCGGCGTTCCCGATTCCGGCAACCAGCGTCGAGACGCAGTTGCTCATCATCAGATCGTCCGAGCCGAGAAACTTGAAGTAATCGCCGGTGGCGGCTTTTGCGCCGCGGTTCAGGTTCGCGGAGATCCCGGTGTTCTTGCGGGTGCGCAAGATCTGATATCGCGCAAAACGCGCGCCCTTTTCAGCCAGCCACATTTCGACCAGATGCACCGTTGTGTCGATAGAAGCATCGTCCGAAACAATTAACTCTAGGTTGTCGTAGTCCTGATCGAAGACGCTGTCCAGCGTCTGAACGATAAATTTTTCGGCGTTGTAACTGGCAACGATGACGCTGACCAACGGGTTGTTCATCATGATCTCCTCCGCGTTTTCATTGGATTACTTGCGAGGTGGAATGCTGTGGGTCGCCGTGGTGTCATCGCAGTCTGCCGGTTTTGGCACAGGAACGAAAAAACACCTGCCGGCGGATATGCACTTTATATAATTTTTAAAATTATATCATAATAAGAAGCGCTTGCCAACATGTTCTGCGCAGGAAGCGGCGGGGAGGCGGAAAAACAACCATTTCGCCACTGCCGCAACAATCCGGTACCGTCGCGGCGGGGAACAAACCCGCGCGCGGACAGCGCCGCCCACACAGGTGGGCGGTGCTGTTGTGGTTTCGGGAGCAAATCAAAGGAATCCGCGTCTACACCGACGCAATGAACGCGGCGATGTTCTGCAGCGCGGCGCCTGTCGCGACGACGAGGTGGGTGCAGCTGCCGATCCGGATGTAGGGCTCCGGCTCGGGGAACGAGCTCTTGGACTCGACCAGCGCGGCAAGCTTGTCCATATCCGACTGTAGCAGATACGGCGCGATGTGCCCGCCGAGAATCACGGTGCAGTCCAGTACGCGGTGGATGTTGTTGACGGCGGCCGCGAGATCGTCGAGATAGATCTCCCAGCGGTGGACCTGTTTCGCGGACCCCGCGCGCAGCGCGGTAAAGAACGTCGCGAGATCGCTGCGGCTGCCCGCCAGCGCGGTCACTGAACAGTAGCATTCGAGGCAGCCCCGCTTTCCGCAGTAGCAGGGCAGCCCGCCCGGCTCGACAGTCATGTGCTCGACCAGCCCGCTGCCGACCGAGCGGCCTTTGTGGATGCGGCCGTCAAGGATCACCGCGCCGCCGAGGTTGGTGCTGAGCGAGAGATAGACGGCGTCCTGAATCTCGCCGGAAAACCACAGTTCCGCGCAGGCCGCGGCCTCGGAGTCGTGGATCAGCAGACAGTCGAACGGGATGAACGTGCTGAAATCGGCCAGCGTCGCGCCCGCGCACCCCAGCAGCGGGCTGTAGGTCACCGTCGTTCCGGCGACGTCCAGCAGGCCCTGTATGGCGATGACAACGCCCAGAATCTTTTTCGGGGCTTTCAGCAACGCGGCAAAGGCCGCGACCTTCCCGCCCATATCCCGGTAGTACGCCTCGGTGTTCTCGTACTCGAGATCGAACACCTGCTCGTGCACCGCGTTGCCGCACAGGTCGAGCGAGATCAGGCGCAGCTGGGTCTTGAGGATCTCGACCCCGATCGAGTAGCGGCTCTTTTTGTTGCAGCTGATGACCTGCGGCTTTCTGCCGCCAGACGACGCGAACACCCCGTTTTTTTGAATCAGCCCGAGCTGCTGCAGCTCCCGCAGGAAATTGGTGACGGTGGGCAGGCTCATGTTGAGCGCGTCGGCAATATCCTGCTTCGCGATCTTCTCCCGCCCGTAGATGAGGCGGAAGACGGCGTTGCGGTTCTGTTTTTTAATTTCGGCGGTCGTCCCGGTTTTCACACAGCACCTCAATTACACACTGTTTTGTACGATATACACGAGTTTTCGCAGAAATCATAGCGGATTTGCCGGCGGTTTTTGGCTTGACTTTGGCGAAAAACTGCTCTATGATGAATATAGTTTTAGAAAACTACTTTCCATAAGTATTATGGCTATTCTCAATAGCTTTGTCAAGCGCGAAAACCGCGTTTTCGCAACCGAAACCTAAAGAAGACCGATGTAAACAAGTGCTGCAAACAAGGAGACCCGCCGTGATAGACGTCACCGCGCTCGGAGAACTGCTGATCGATTTTACGCCGGTTGCCGGCGGCCCGGGGAGCAATCCGCTGTACGAACAGAATCCGGGCGGCGCGCCCGCCAATGTGCTTGCCGGGCTCGCGCGGCTCGGCGGAAGCGGCGCGTTCATCGGCAAGGTCGGCGACGACGCGTTCGGCCGCTTTTTGGAAAAAACACTGACCGGTCTCGGCGTCGAGACGCGCGGGATGCGGTTTACGGATCAAAGCAACACCACGCTGGCCTTTGTGCATCTCGACGTCGCGGGCGACCGCAGTTTCAGCTTTGTCCGCAAGCCCGGCGCGGACACGCTGCTGGAATCCGGCGAGCTGGATCTCGACTTGATCCGACAGTCCGGCATCTTTCATTTCGGCTCGCTGTCGCTGACGGCGGAACCGTCCCGGACCGCGACGCTGTGCGCGGCGCAGAAGGCGAAAGAACTCGGAAAGCGCATCTCTTACGACCCGAACTACCGCCCAGCGCTCTGGGAGAGCGCGGCGCAGGCAAAACAGGAGATGCTGCGCGGATTGCAGTACGCGGATATCCTGAAGATCTCGCGCGAGGAGCTGGCGCTGATCACCGGAACCGATGATCTTGCGGCGGGCGCGCGGCAGCTGCGGGACGGCGGCGTGCAGCTCGTCGCGGTGACGCTCGGTGCGGACGGCTGCTACTTCAGCTATGCGAACGGGTCGGGCGCCGTTCCGACCTACGACACGGTCGTCGTCGACACAACGGGCGCCGGCGACGCCTTCACCGCCGCGATGCTGTACCGCATCAGCCGCCTGAGCTGCGGGCTCGACGCCGTTTCGCTCGAAGAGATGACCGACATCGTGCGGTTTGCTAACGCGGCGGGCGCGTGCTGCGCGGCGAAGAGAGGCGCGATCCCCGCGATGCCGGATCTTGCGGAAATTGCGCGGTGCAGGGCGGAGATCCCGCTGCTTGCGGTACAAGACGAGCGCGAAAAAGAACAATAAAAAAAGAATTACGAAGCATAGAAGGGATTAGGGAGATGTTTGGAAACCTGAAAGAGCTGCCGAAGCCGCTCGGGGATTTCGCTGTGGGGTTCATGGAAACCGAGTTCACCGACACCGCCAGAACCGGAATCTTTGCGTTTGCAAAGGACGAGGCGCGGGAGGTCCCGGTCGCGATCTACTACCCCTGCACACCCGGGGGAGAGCCGAAAGCCGGGTACACGGTTGCGGCGGCGGCGGAATTCTGGAGCAAGCGGTCGCTGGGGCTGGTCTCGAAGAAGATTGCGGACGTCACGATGCCGTGTTACGTCGACGCGCCGGTATCGGACAGGCAGAGCCGCTACCCCGTCATCTTTTACAACCATGGCTACTTCAGCTACATGACCCAGAACTCGGTGCTCTGCGCCGACCTCGCGAGCATGGGGTACATCGTTGTGTCGGTCGGCCACCCGCACGAGGCATGCGCGGTGCGGTTCAGCGACGGGCGCGTCGTCGGGCACGAGGAGAGTCTGGTGCAGGCGTTCCAGAAGACGATGGACGCAAAGTCCAAGAAGCTGTTCTACAAAGGCATCATGAAGCAGACCTACACGGACGAACAGCTCCTGCACGTCTTGACCGACTTCTATGCGCGGTTCAAGGGCACGGCGGTGTGGGAGCATGTGCAGATCTGGGCGGACGACAACCGCTTCGTCGCCGACCGCCTGAAAGCGGCGGACAACCCGAAGTTCGCCGCGCTGTTTGCGGGGAAGCTCGCGCTGGAAAAAGGCATCGGCATCACCGGCCACTCCTACGGCGGCGACACCGCGACGCAGGTCTGCCTTTCCGACGACCGCTTTGTGTGCGGCGTCAACATCGACGCGCCGACCTACGGCGACTACTGGGATCAGGACGTCAGGAAGCCGTTTCTGGTGTTTGGCAGCGACGTCATCAACTACGCGGCGCGCTCGACATTCACCCTCAACTCCGAGGACAGCTACCTGACCGTTCTCGCCGACACGAAACACATGGATTTCACAGACTACATCTTCATCACGCGGCAGTCCAAACTGCTGGGTCTGATCGGCAAACGGGATCCCGGTTTCCTGCGCGAGACGCTGTCGCGGTTCCATATCCAGTTCTTCGACAAATACCTGAAAAATCTGGACGGCATCGACCTGACTAAGCTGAAATACGACGGGCTGACCACGCGCTTCAAGCCGAAAAAGCAGACGATCTGACGAAAGGGGAAGGATGATGGTACAGAAAATCGCCCTGTCGGACGGCGTCCGCCTCGCATCGGGTGACGGAGGGGCTATGAAAGCAGCGGTATTTCAGGGAATCCATAAAATCTCCGTATTGGAGGTTCCGTGCCCGACGCCGTCGGAAGAGCAGGTGCTGGTGCGCGTAAAAGCGTGCGGCGTGTGCGGAACGGACATCCACATCTACGAGGGTGCGAAGGGCGCGGCGGTATGCACCCCGCCGACGATCTTAGGACACGAGTTCTCGGGCGAGGTCGCGGCGGTCGGCGCGGCGGTGCGCGGCTGGGCGGTCGGCGACCGCGTCGCGGTCGACCCGAACAACATCTGCGGCGAATGCCATTACTGCATGCGCGGGCAGGCGAATTTCTGCGAGCGCATGATCGGAACCGGCACCAACAGCGACGGCGGATTCGCGGAGTACTGCGTCGTGCATCCGCGCCAGCTCAACCGCCTCGCGGACACCCTCAGCTTCGAGGAGGGCGCGATGGCGGAGCCGGTATCCTGCTGCCTGCACGGCATGGCGCTGACCGATGTCAAACAGGGCGACAACGTTCTGATTGTCGGTGGCGGCGGCATCGGCCAGATCATGCTGCGGCTCTGCGTCCTCGCGGGGGCGGCGTCCGTCGTGGTGCTCGACACCAACGAGAACACGCGGGAACTCTCGCTGAAAGGCGGGGCGACCTGCCTGTGCAACCCGAACGACGGCGCGACCGAGCGCACGTTGCTGGAAGCCTGCCCGCGGAAGTTCGATCGGGTCATCGAATGCGTCGGCACGATCCCGTCGATCGAGACCGCGATGCGCTACTGCGGCAAGGGCGCGACGCTGATGATTTTCGGCCTGACTTCGCCCGGCGACGCGCTGTCCGTCAAGCCGTTCAGCCTGTTCGAGAACGAGATCACGGTCAAGGCGTCCTTCATCAATCCCTACACCATCGGCGCGGCGGTCAACCTGCTGAACAGCGGGCGGCTGGTGCTGAAAGACCTGCTGCACAATTTTGTGCCGCTGGACGGCATCACGGAGGTCTTCACGAACCCGGAGATCCGCAGGCGCGGAAAAGTGATCGTCCGGCCGTGACAAAATCAGTAAACAGCAAAAACCGACGGCGTCCATCGGACGCCGTCGGCTTTTGTCTGCGAAAGAAACGGCTATTGGTCGCCGATCTGCGGATAAACCATATTCTCGGGTTTGAGGTGATACAGCACTTCCTCGAGATATTTTTTGCTCTCCCATTGCGCCATGCCGAGGTTGTGATCCAGATAATTGCCGCACATCGCCGCCTTTGTTGCGGGAACCTCGTCCTCGAACGCGACGACGCTCTCGAACGCCTTCGTCGTGATGCCGGCGATGTCCTGCGGCGTCAGATCGCCCTTAAACAGGAAGTAAAAGCCGGTGCGGCAGCCCATCGGGCCGATGTAGATCGTCCTGTCCGCCCAGTCGGCGTCGCCGCGGAAAAAGATGGCGAGCAGATGCTCCAGCGTGTGCATCGGCGCGGTGTCCATAATCGGCTCGCGGTTCGGTTCCTTCATGCGGATATCGAAGCTGGTGACGCTCTCCGCCCCGAGACGATCCACGCGGGAGATGTAGATTCCGCGCAGCAGTTGATTGTGGTCGATGCCGAAACTCGTGACATCCATGAGGGGTCTCCTGTTCTTATTGTGGTTTGCGGCGGGCTCAGCCGCCGTAGATTTCCTGGGCGTAACGAACCGAGGACATGGCGTCGGGCGCGTAGTGATCCGCCCCGATTTTGGCGGCGTACTGCGCCGACAGCACCGCGCCCCCGACCATCACCTTGACGCCGGGCAGCGCCGTGTGCAGCTGCGCGATCGTTTTCTCCATTGCCGGAACGGTGGTCGTCATCAGCGCCGACAACCCGACCAGCGCTGCGCCGCTGTTTTTAGCGGCCTCGACAACCATGTGCGGCGGGACGTTCTTGCCGAGGTCGATCACCTTAAACCGGTAGTTCTCGAGCAGCGCGCTCACGATGTTTTTGCCGATGTCGTGCACGTCGCCCTCGACGGTCGCGACGACGACGGCGCCCCGATCCGCGCCGGAATCCGCGCCGAGCGTCTCCTTGATCACCGCGAACGCCGCCTTGGCCGCCTCGGCGCACATCAGCAGCTGCGGCAAAAACAGCTCGCCGGTCTCGAACTTTTTCCCCGCCTCGTTCAGCGCGAAGATCAGCTCGTTTTCGATCAAAGCAAGCGGGTCGCAGCCCGGTTCCGCCAACGCGCTCTGCGCGCACAGGGCGGCCTGCTGTTTCAGCCCTTTCGCGATGGCGTCGCGCAGCGTCAGGTCCTGCGGCACCGGCGCGGCGGATTCTGCGGCGGGCGTCTGCTGGCCGCTGTACAGCGCGATGTAGTTTTGGAACTGCGGGTCGCGGCCCAGCAGCGCGTCGGCGGCGGGACCGCCGCCCGCTTTTTCACCGCGTGAAAAAGCTTCGGCCGCCGCCCGCATCGATGCGGCGTGGGGGTTCAGGATCGCGGCGTCGAGCCCCGCCTCCAGCGCCAGCGAGAAGAACGCGGCGTTGAGCAGGTCGCGGCGCGGCAACCCGAACGAGATATTGGACACGCCGAGCGAGGTCTTTGCGCCCAGCTCGGATTTGATTCTGCGGATCGTCTCCAGCGTCACCAGCGCGTTGTGATCCCCGGCGCTCACCGCCATCGCCAATGCGTCGAACACCAGATCTTTTTGGCCGATGCCGTATTCCGCGGCGCGCCGAACAATGTGCCGCGCGATGTCGAGCCGTCCGTCGGCGGTCTCGGGGATGCCGCTGTCGTCGAGCGTGAGCGCGATCACCACGCCGCCGTACCGCTGCACAAGCGGGAAGACCGCGTCCATCGCGCTGTCTTTTCCGTTGACCGAGTTGATCAGCGGTTTGCCGTTGTAGAGCCGCAGCGCCTGCGCCATCGCGCCGGCGTCCGCGGAGTCGAGCTGCAGCGGCAGATCGGTCACGGCCTGCAACAGCGCCGTGAGCTCGGCCAGCACCGGTCCCTCGTCGAGTTCGGGCAGCCCGGCGTTGACGTCGAGCGCATCGGCGCCCTGTTCCTGCTGGGCGATGCCCTCGCGCAGCACATAGTCGTAATCCCGCGCAAGGAGCGCCGTCTTGAGCCGCGCCTTTCCGGTCGGGTTGATGCGTTCGCCGATCAGAACGGGTCTGCCCGCGCCAATCTCGAGCGCCCTGCCGTAGGAGCACACAACGGTCTCGCGTTTCGGTTCGATGCGCGGCGGCGTCACGTCCGCGCAGTTTTTTACAAGTTCGGCGATGTGTTCGGGGGTGGTGCCGCAGCAGCCGCCGAGCAGCCACGCGCCGCGCTGGGCGGCTCCGCGCATCAGCGCGCCGAACGCGGGCGCGCCGACGTTGTAGACGGTCTCACCGCCGTGTTCACAGGGCAGACCGGCGTTGGGCATAAACAGCACGGGCAGAGAGCTTAAGCGGAGCAGCGCTTCGAGGTGCGGCAGCATCTCGGACGGGCCGAGACTGCAGTTGATGCCGATGGCGTCGACGCGGAGCCCCTCGAGCATCGCGGCGGCGACGGCGATGTCCCCGCCGGTCAACAGCCGTCCGCGCGCGTCGAGCGTGACCGACGCGATGACGGGCAGGGTGGTATTTTCTTTCGCGGCCAGCACCGCGGCTTTCAGCTCGTAGGTGTCCGACAGCGTCTCGATGAGAATGAGGTCGGCGCCCGCCGCCGCACCGGCCAATACGGGCTCGCGGTACAGCTCGACGGCCTCCTCGAAGCCCAGATCGCCGACCGGCGCAAGCAGCCGGCCGGACGGCCCGAGGTCGAGCGCGACAAAGCGCGGTTTGCCGTCCGTAAAGCCGCGCACCGCCTCCTTCGCGTTGCGGATTCCGGCGGCCACCAGTTCCGCGACGCCGAACGGCGCGCCGCCGAGCAGGTGGCGGTTGCAGCCGAACGTGTTGGCGGTGACGATGTCGCAGCCGGCGTCCAAATAGCGCCGGTGGATGTCGATGACGGCGTCGGCGTGCGTCACGTTCCACAGCTCCGGAATGTCGCCGGGCCGAAGCCCGGCGCGCTGCAGCATCGTGCCCGTCGCGCCGTCAAAAATCAGCAATTTTTTTCCGAGAAGATCTCTCATTTTAGTCCTCGTCTATCCTGTAGGTGCAGTCCGTCATCGCGCAGGTGTCGCAGCCGCGCGCGTCGCGCCGGGTGTCCGGCCCGAAGCCGATGACCGCCGTCACGGACTTGAGCGGCGTCAGCATGTGCGACACCGTCTCGCCGAGCCCGATTTTTTTGGGGGCCTGCAATGTCCGCAGCAGATCAGTCTGAAATGCGATGTCGAAATCGCCGTAGCCGGGCGAGAAGCGCGGACGGCTGTACAACCCCTCCCG